>NZ_JBSGBG010000031.1:0-106359 GCF_053601135.1 Actinosynnema sp. NPDC004786
CGGCCGGCGGGCGTCCGGCCGCAGCCGGGGCTCGAGCGCTGGCACCGCGTCCAGCTCGCGCCCGGCGTGGACGCCAAGGCCGCGGCGCGGGAGCTGACCGCGCTGCCCGGCGTCGAGGTGGCCTACGAGCGGACGGAGGGCACCGAGCCCGTGACCCCGGACTTCTCCGGGCAGCAGGGCTACGCCGACCCGGCGGGCAGCGGCGGGATCGACGCGGACTACGCGGCCACCGTCCCGGGCGGCAAGGGCGGCAACGTCAAGGTGGTCGACCTGGAGCGCAACTGGAACCCGCAGCACGAAGACCTCGCCAAGCTGCGGTTGCCCGGCGCGCTCATCGCCAACCACACGCCGGACTTCACCCCGAGCAGCATCGACCACGGCACGGCGGTGACCGGCGTGATCGGCGCGGACGGCAACGGGTTCGGCGTGACCGGGCTCGTGCCCGACGCCGGCCTGCACTACACCAACGCGGTGAACGTGGAGTACGGCTACGACCTGGCCAACTCGATCCTCACCGCCGCCGCGGCCGTGGGCGTCGGCGACGTGCTCCTCATCGAGCAGCAGGTCGTCCACTGCGGCAACCACGCGCCCATGGAGGTGTGGCCGTCGGTGTACGACGCGATCGTGACCGCCGTGCAGTCCGGTCGGCACGTCGTGGAGGCGGGCGGCAACGGCAACCAGAGCCTGGACAACGCGTGCTTCGGCGCGCGGTTCCCGGCGGACAAGCCGGACTCGGGCGCGATCATCGTCGGCGCGGGCTCCGCGCCGGGCTGCACCGGCACGCCCCGCACCAAGCTCGGCTTCTCCAACTACGGCAGCCGGGTGGACCTGCAGGGCTGGGGCGAGTGCGTCACCACCACCGGTTACGGCGCGCTGTACGGGACCGGGCCGAACGACAAGTACACCGCGGCCTTCAACGGCACGTCGAGCGCGTCGCCGATCGTGGCGTCGGCGCTGGCGTCGCTGCTCGGCGTGGCGAAGGCGAACGGCGACACGCTGTCCCCCGCCCGGGCCCGCGAGATCCTGATCGCCACCGGCACCCCGCAGAACGGCTCGCTCGAGATCGGCCCGCTGCCGAACCTGCGCACGGCCATCGACGCCTACCTGGCCGGGGCGGAGTTGCCGGAGCGGGTCGCCAACCCGGGGCCGCGCACCGCGGTCCGGGGCCAGGCGACGAGCCTCGCGATCCAGGCGTGGGACGGCAACGACGACGTGCTGACCTACTCGGCCACCGGCCTGCCGCCGGGCCTTGGCATCGCGGCCGGCACCGGCGTGATCTCGGGCACCCCGTCGACCTCGGGCGCCTACTCGGTCACCGTGTCGGCCGGCGACGGCGCGGGCTCGCCCGCACAGACCACGTTCACCTGGACGGTCACCAACCCGTGACCGGGTGGGGCGGTCCGACCCGCGACCCGGGTCGGACCGCCTCACCGCGTGCCGGCCAGCCGGGCCTCGGCGTCGCCGGCGAGCAGCAGGTAGGCGGCGGCGGTCCAGGTGTACGCGCGGTCCCGCAGCCCCTCGCCGGTGAGCGCGTCGAAGTTCTCCGCGAACCCGCTCTTCTCGCACACCGCGCGGAAGCGGGCGCTGATCTCGTCGGCCAGCTCGACCGCTCCCCCTCGGCGCAGGCCGTCCTCGACGAGCACGGTGGAGGGCGCCCACACCGGGCCGCGCCAGTAGCCGTCGGCCTCGTAGTGCGGCGAGTCGGGCCGTTCGGTGGCCGGGCCGACGGCGGTCAGGTGCCGGGCGACGCCCTCGGCGAGCTTCGCGTGCACGTCCGGCGGCAGGGTCGCGCCGAGGACGACGGGCACGAGGTCGAGCAGGCTCGCCGTGGTGCGCGTGGCGCCGTCCACGGCACGGCTGGTGAACGCCGTCCCGTCCCACAGCCGGGTCAGCATCGCGTCCAGCACCGTCGCGGCTTCCCGGTCCCAGCGCGCCGCGGCGGTCGGGTCCCCGAGTTCGCGGGCCATCGTGGACAGCTCGGTCAGCTGCGCGACCAGGAACGCCGCGAGGTCGGCGGACTGGACGAGCCGCCGCCCGTCGAAGACGGTCGCGTTGTCCCACCCGCTGTCGTTGCCGTGCTCGTAGTGCGGCAGCGGCTCGCCGGGCACGCGGCGGTGGTCGAGCCAGAACGTCGTCCACGCCGCCAGCCGCCGGTACAGCCCGGGCAGTTCGGCGGCCGGGATGCCGCCCGGCAGCCGCGACCGCAGCCTGGTCACCGCCCAGCCGTGCACGGGTGGTTTGACGAAGTTGTGCAGCACCTCGGCGTGCGTGACGGAGTCCGGCAGCGCGCCTTCCGCGGTCTGGTGGTCGAACACCACCTGGAGCTGGTCCCACGCCAGACCGGGCGCGCCCGGCGCGAGGGCGAGCGCGTTGAAGCAGTGGTCCCAGCTCCAGACCTTGTCCATCCAGTTCTTCGACATCAGCACGGCGGGGCGGCGCAGGAAGCCGGCCGGGCTCACCGTCGCCGACCACAGCACGTAGCACGCGAGTCCGGCGGCCGGGGTGCGGTCGCCCCGCCAGGGCGCGACGTCGTCCGCGAACCGCTCGAACGACCGCCGCGAGGCCGCCACCACCTCGGCGAACGTCGCGGTGGCGGCGAACCGGGCGCGCGTGGTCGTCATCTCCTCCACCGCCACCTCCCACGGGCCGCCGTCACCGCCGACGACGACCGCCCGTTCCGCCGTGCCGAGCGCGCCCGCGCCGACCACGTCCGCGTGCCCGGCCGGCACGGTCACCCGGTAGCGGTGGCCCGTCTCGTAGGAGGTGAAGACGTACGCCGACGTGACGGGGTCGTGGAAGAGGAACGTGCCGGTGAAGGGGGTCAGGGTGTCGTCCGCCGCGGCGATGCGCAGGCCGAGGCCGTGACCGGAGATCCGGAGCGCGGTGGGCGACTCGAACGCCGCCTCGACCGCGCCGCGGCCGGCGGTCCAGGTGAGCACCGCGGGGTTCGCGGTCACCTCGGCGGTCACCCGTGCCCCGGCGAGCACCGGCACGAGGGACAGCACCGCGTGCATGCCGTTGCGGTGGGACACGAGGTGCAGGTCGTCGGCGTAGGCGGCGAGCCCCACGACCGCGGACACGCCGAACCACGCCCCCGGGTGGCTGAACGGGATCTCGCGCACCGAGAAGTCGTCCACAGCAGTCCTCCCGAATCAGTCCTTGACGGCGCCCGACGTGACGCCCGCCGCGACGAAGCGCTGGGCCAGCACGAGCAACGCGGTGGCGGGCACGGAGGCGACCACGGCGGTGGCCATGATCGCGTTCCACTCCTGGTTGTTGTTGCCGATGTAGCGGTAGATGCCCAGGGTCAGCGGTTGCAGCGGGCCGCCGCTGTCGAGCGTCGCGGCGAACACGAAGTCCGACCACGCCCACAGGAACGCGAACAGCCCGGCGGTGATCACCCCGTTGCGGCTCGCGGGCAGCACCACGGACCGGAACGTGCGGAACGCGCCCGCGCCGTCGACCCGCGCCGCCTGCACCACCTCGTCCGGCACGGCGGCCAGGAACGCCGTCAGGACCAGCACGGCGAACGGCACCGCGATCGTGGAGTCGGCGACCACCAGGCCCCACAGGGTGTTGGTGATGCCGAGCCTGACGTAGATGCCGTACAGCCCCAGCGCCATGACGGCGCCGGGGATCATCTGCGCGACCAGCAGCGCGAACGTCAGCGCTCCCCGGCCGCGCGGGCGCAGCTTCGCCAGCGAGTACGCCGCCGGCGCGGCCACCGCCAACGTCAGGGCCGCGGCGCCGAGCCCGACCAGCAGGCTGGTCACGAAGTAGGGCAGTTGCTCGTCCAGGACGCGCGCGTACCCGTCGAACGTCGGGTCGCGCGGGAACAGGTCCGGCGGCGACTTGCGCATCGCGCCCGGCGGGGTCAGGGAGACCGCGACCATCCAGTAGACCGGGAACAGCATCACGGCGGTGAGCAGCAGCCCGGTGGCGGTGCGCCACCACGAGCGGGTCACGACGCCTCCTGGTGGCGTTGGGCGCGCACGTACACCAGGCCCGCGGCCACGGCGAGCAGGATGAGCAGGTTGCCGACCGCCGAGCTGGGCCCGAAGCGGGGCAGCAGGTTGCCGAAGCCCAGCTCGTAGGACCAGGTGGCGAGCGTGGTGGACGACCCGCTCGGGCCGCCGCGCGTCATGATCCAGACGAGGTCGAACACCTTCAGGGTGTAGACCAGGCCGAGCAGCAGGGTGACCGCGGAGACCGGCCGCAGCATCGGGAAGGTGACGTGCCGGAACGCCTGCCACGGGTTCGCGCCGTCCAGCGCCGACGCCTCGTGCACCTCGGCGGGGATGTTCCGCAGCCCGCTGTAGAGCAGGACGAGGTTGAACGGCACGCCGATCCAGGTGTTGGCGACGATCACCGACACCAGCGACCAGTCCGGCGAGGTCAGCCAGTTCACCCGGTCGAGGCCGACGGCGGCCAGGGCCGCGTTCACGATCCCGGACTCGCTGTTGAACATCCACGCCCACGTGGACGCCGACACGATCAGCGGCAGCAGCCACGGCACCAGGAACAACGCGCGGAGGGTGGCCGACAGCCGGAAGCCGCGGGCGAAGAACACCGCCATCGCCAACCCGATGGCGTACTGGAAGAACAGCGACGCGGCGGTGAACACGACGGTGTTGAGCAGCGCCACGCGGAAGACGGGATCGGCGAACACGGCGGCGTAGTTGGCCAGTCCGACCACCGGCGCGCCCCCGTGCACGAAGGTGCGGACGGTGTGGTCGCGGAGGCTCAGGTCGACCGTGGTCACCAGCGGGTAGCCGTAGCACAGCACGAGGTAGGCGACGAGCGGGGCGAGGAACGCCCAGCCGAGGAGGGTGCGGCGGTGCACGGCGCTACTTCGCCGACGCCGCGGCGCTCTGGGCGTCCCGCAGCGCGTCCGCGGCCGGCTTCGCCCCGGTGAGCACCGCCTGCACCGCCGTCCACAGCGGCTGGGAGATCCGCGGGTAGCGGGTGCCGAGGCCGTCCCCGGTCCGGCCCTTCGCCGCGCCCACGGCGTCCACCCACACCCGCAACCCCGGCTCGGCCTCGACCTGCTGCCGCTGCACGGCGGGGATCGCGGACACGTAGGTCAGCGCGGTGTCGGTGGCCAGCACGGTGTCGGCGCCGACCAGGCAGTTCGCGATCTTCGCGGCGGTCGCCTCGCGGTCCGCCCCGCCCCGCGCGGGCACGGTGACGAACTCGCCGCCGGTCGGCGCGGGCGCGACGCCGCCGTCGCGGGCGGGGATCGGGACGACGCCGTACTCGAAGCCCATCCGCGCGGCGTTGCCGAGCTGCCAGGTGCCGTTCTCCGCGAACGCGTACTCCCCGGTGGCGAACTCCTGCCAGCTCGTCGTCTGGGTGTTGCCGACGACCGAGTTCGGCGCGTACCCCCGGTCCAACCAGGACTTCCACAGCCCGACCGCCGCGACGGCCTCGGCGGAGGACAGGTCGGTCAGCTCCGCGCCGGCTCCCCAGAACCACGGCAGGAACTGGAAGGAGCCCTCCTCGGTGCCGATGGCGGAGAACGTGATGCCCTTGCCGCCCGTGCCCGCCACCCGGGCCAGCGCCGCGTCCAGCGCCGCCCAGCTCGTGAGCGAGGCGGGGTCGACGCCCGCCCGCGCCAGCACGGCCTTGTTGTAGTAGAGGGCCAGGGTGTTCGCGCCGATCGGCACGCCGTAGGTCTTGTCGCCGACCCGACCGGCGGCCACCAGGTTCGGCGACGCCTGGGACGCGTCCAGGCCGGAGTCCTCGTTGGCCTTCAGCACACCGCCCTCGGCGAGCGTGGAGACCACCGGGTTGTCCACGACCAGCACGTCCGGTGCGGCGCCCTGCTGCGCGGCGAGCAGCACCTTGCCGGTCAGGTCGGACGTGTCGTACGCCTGCCGCTCCACCTCCACGCCGGCCTTCGCGCCGCACTCCGCGATCACCCGCGCCCACGCCGAGCCGCCGTCGAACTGCGGGTACGGGTCCCACACCGCGAACGGACCCGAACCGCCCCCGGTGGCGTCCCCGGCCGGGGAGCACGCGGTCAGCGACAACCCCACCGCGGCCAGGGCGGCGGTCACGCGGCGGCGGGCGGTGGAGCGCGTCATGAGGTGGTCCTTCCCAGGTGGCGCGGGCGACCTGTCGAACCGGCATCGAACCGGTTCGACTAGCGCGATGTTGCGCCAAAGTAGCGGCACGTCACAAATCGCACAAGACCTCGTTGGCCTACCATCAGTGGCCTGTCGAACCGGTTGGACGGAGCGGGCATGAACATCGGCGAGATCGCCAAGCGGGCCGGCGTGTCCCGCAGCACGGTGTCCTACGCGCTCAGCGGGAAGCGCCCGGTGTCGGCCGCGACCGCGCAGCGCATCAACGACGTGATCGCCGAGCTGGGCTACCGGCCCAACGCCACCGCGCGGGCGCTGGCCGAGGGGCGCACCCGCACCGTGAGCCTGGTGATACCGCCCGCGAGCAGGCGGCTGACCGACGTGCAGCTCACCTTCGTCGCCGGGGTCGTGGAGGCGGCGGCCGCGCACGACCTCGACGTGCTGCTGTCGCCCAGCGGCGGCGACCACGACCGGTCGTTCGAGCGCGTGGTCACCGGCCGCCGGGTGGACGGCGTGATCCTGATGGAGATCCTCCTGGACGACCCGCGCGTGGCGCGGCTGGAGCAGGAGGCGCTGCCGTTCGTCACGATCGGCCACGTCGAGCACCCGGGCGCGTCGTCCTGGGTGGACGTGGACTACGCGGAGCTGATCAGCCGCTGCGTGCACCACCTCGCCGACCTCGGGCACCGCGACGTCGTGCTGATCAACCGGTCCGACGAGCTGGTCGCCGCCGGGTACGGGCCCGCCCTGCGCTCCTCCAGCGGCTTCCTCGCCGCGGCCGGGCAGCGCGGGCTGACCGCGCACGCGGTGTGCTGCGCCGACGAGCCCGCGGCCGGGGTGGCGTGCTTCGAGGACATCCGCCGCCGGTGGCCGGAGGTGACCGCGGCGGTGACGATCAACGAGGCGGCGCTGCCCGGCCTCCAGCGGGCCCTGCGCCACGAGGGCCTGGACGTGCCGGGCGACTTCTCGGTCACCGGCGTCATCGCGAGCCGCCTGGCGGAGGGCTTCCACCCCCCGCTGACCGCCGCCGACCTGCCCGCCGAGGAGATGGCCCGACTCGCCGTGGACCTGCTGGTCGAGCGCATCGCCAACCCCGACGCGCCGCACCGCCACGCGCTGCTGCGACCGGTGATCTCACTGCGGTCCAGCACGGGCGCCCGCCGCCGGTAGGGGCGAACCGGTTCGGAGCGCTTCGGCGGCATTGCGCCGGGAGATCCAGTTCCCGTACCGTCCGCGTTGTCGAACCGGTTCGAGAACTGTCCCCACGGCGTCCGGAGCACCCATGGTCCAACGGCGGACTCCCCGCGACACCCTGACCGTCGACCTCGGCGTCGGGACCGGCCCCTTCCACGGCGGCGCCGCCGGTTCCCTCTACGGGGTCTACGGCCCCGGAGTGCCCAGCGACGCCGTGCTCGCGGGCTTCCACCCCAGGACCCTGTCGACCAAGGCGCAGGACGGCCCGCAGCACCCCGGCGCGGACGCGCTGGAGGTCGTCGGGCCGTTCGTGGCCAACGGCGGACGCGACGTCTACGTCTACCTGACCGACATCTACCGCGGCTTCCCGTACCGGCGGCAGCCCGGCCCGGCCGGTCGGGACGACTACCGGGCCAAGGTGGAGGCCCAGGTCCGGCAGGTGGTGGCGTCGCCGTACCGCGACCACATCGTCTACGTGCCGTTCAACGAGCCGGAGGGCAACTTCCACGGCGCGGGCGAGCACGGCTACGACGGGGTGAGCTGGCTGGACGACCCGCGGGCGTTCTTCGAGGAGTGGGAACTGCTCCACCGCCTGATCAAGGCGCTCGACCCGCGCGCCCGCATCGCCGGCCCCAACACCAGCGTGCTCTACGACCAGGTCCGGGGTTTCCTGGAGCACTGCGCGGCGAACGACTGCCTGCCGGACGTGATCACCTGGCACGCGATGCGGTCGCCGGACGAGGTGCGCGAGGGCGTCGCCCGGTACCGCTCGTGGGAGCGGGAGCTGGGCATCGGCCCGCTGCCGGTCAACATCAACGAGTACGCCTTCCGCTACCACCTCTCGGTGCCCGGCCGGATGGTCCAGTGGATCGCCGCGCTGGAGGAGTCCAAGGTGGACGGGGACCTGGCGTACTGGAACATCGACGGCAACCTCAACGACAGCGTGGCCGAGGCGAACAAGCCCAACGGCCAGTGGTGGCTGTTCAACGCCTACGGCCGGATGAGCGGCGACACGGTCCTGGTGACCCCTCCGCACCCCGCCCTTCACGGCGTGGCCGCGCTCGACCGCGACAAGAGGCAGGCCCGCCTCCTCTTCGGCGGCGCGGGCGGCGCGGCGGACGTGCGGTTCGCCAACGTCGACCGGGCCGTGTTCGGCGATCGTGTGCACGTCACCGTGGAGGAGATCGCGTGGACCGGGCAGCTCGGCGACTCCCCCGCGCCGAGACCCCTGCTCGACGCCGTGCGCGACGTCGGCGACGACGGCCTGGTGCTGCCGTTCACCGACCTGGACCCGATGTCGGCCTACCAGGTGATCGTCAGCCCGGCCGGCCGCGGCCCGACCGCCGGCGCGAGCACGCGGTGGCGGCGGACGTACGAGGCCGAGGACGCCGCGCACACCGGCGACGGGTGGAGCCTCAACGGCCCCGAGGGCAGCCCGGATGCCGTGGACCGGTTCGCCACCTCGAACCTGCACCACGTCGGCGGGCTGCGCACCGGTTCCGAGGTCGTGCTCTCGTTCGCCGTGGAGGTGCCGGAGACCGGCGTCTACGACGTCGCCGTGTACTCCAGCAGCCACCACAAGGACGCGAACGTCGCGGAGCGGGGACCGACCAACGTGTTCCTGCGCGTGGACGGCGGGCAGCCCCGGGAGCTGCGTCTGCCGGTGTCGTACGGGTGGGCGGTGTGGGAGCGCACCGACACCCGCGTGCGGTTGAGCGCGGGCGCGCACGTCATCACGCTGGCCGCGTCCGATCCGCTGCTCGGCTCGACGCGCGGTGACGTGACCGTCGACCGGATCGACCTCGCGTCGGTCGACCCGGACGGCTGGACGTCCTACGAGGCCGAGTACGCCGACCTGCGCTCCGCCGAGCCGCGCTACGGCGTCGAGCGGGCGTCCGGCCCCGGGGTCGCCGCCGTGCCGCGCGGCGGCTCCGCCACGTTCTGGGTGCACGCCGGCCACGACGGGTACGCGACGGTGTGCTTCGACCACCTCGGCGGCGGCCGGGCGGACGCGGCGCTCAACGGCCACACCGTCGAGGGCCTCACCGTCGGCCCCGACCCCGGCGGCGACACCGCGCGCCTGTTCCTCTCCGCCGGCGTCAACCGGCTGACCGTGACCGGCGACGACGGCACCCTGCTCCTCGACCGGGTCCGCGTCGGCCCGGCCGACGCGGCGGGGGCGGTGCAGGTGGCGGCGGAGAGCGGGCGGGTCACCGGGGCGGCGACGTTCGACGACCGCCCGTTCGCGTCCGGGCGGATCGCGACGAACGTCGGCGACGGGCCGGCGAACGCGCTGGTCCTGGACGTGCCGGCCGAGCGGACCGGCACGCACGTGCTCGTGTTCCGCTACGCCAACGCCGAGGAGTCCGTCCCGACGCACTACAACCCCGACCCGGTGACGCGGTACGCGGACATCTCGGTCAACGGGCGGGTGCACCGGGTCGCGTTCCCGAACACCTTCCACCCCAACCAGTTCCGCGACCTCGCGGTGCCGGTGGACCTGGCGGCCGGGGCGAACCGCCTCACGATCACGGCGCGGAGGCCGGAGGGCGCGGCGGCCGACCGGTTCGGGCAACGCTCGAAGTATGCGCCGGACATCGACTACGTGATCGTCGCGCCACTGGTCGGCTGACGCGGCCGGCCGTCGGCGGCGCGAGCAGGCGGGCGAACGGGACGAGGCGTGACAGGAGGTCCCGCCACGCCTCGTCCACCCCTACCCGGGGTCACTCCTCGAACGCGAAGTCCTCGCCGCCGCCGTCGTCCTCGAAGACCTCTTCCACGACCTCGCCCAGGATCATGCCGCCGACCACGCCGGCCGCCGCGCCCGCCACGACGCCGCCCATGCCGGGACCGCGGTGGTGCCCGTGGTGGTGGTCGTCGTAGTGGCCGCCGTGGTGCCCGTAACCCGGCTGGCCGTAGCCGGGCTGACCGTAGGCGGGCTGGCCGCCGAAGGCCGGGTTGCCGTGCTGCGGGTAGCCCGCCCCGTGGCCGCCGAACGCGGAGTGGCCGCCGCGCTCGGCGACCTGCGCCAGCCACTGGTTGATCGCGCCGGCCCAGTCGGTGTGCATCGCGTCCTGGTGCGACACGTGGAACCGGCCGAAGGCGTCGCCGCCGGAGGAGAACATCCCCCCGCGCTTGTCCGCCTCCAGCACCACCACCAACTCGTGCGGGTTGGTCACGAAGGTCAGCTCGACCTGGTTGATCCGACCCGCGTACTGGCCGGGCGGGAAGAACTCGATCTCCTGGTAGAAGCCCAACTCCTGGTTCACGCCGTGGATCCGGCCCGCCTCGACGTCCGCCGAGCGGAACTGGAAGCCCAGCTGCCCGAACGCCTCCAGCACCCGGTCCTGCGAGGGCAGCGGGCCCACCAGCAGCGGGTCGAGGTCGCCCTTGTCCGGGGCGCCGGAGATCACCAGCTCGGTCCGCACCCCCACGGTCATGCCGGGCAGCTGCTGCCCGCCCACCGCCGTGATGGGGGTCTCCCACGGGACCGGGAGCTGGAACGGCACGGTCACCGGCTGGTTCGGCGCGACCCGCACGCCCTGCGCGACCGGGACGCGCAGGAACTCCGAGACGCCGGCGAACTCGTGGTCGCCGTGCTCGACCTCCACCCGCGTCACCAGCGAGAGCACGATCTGGTCGATGTGGGCGTCGGCACTGCCGCCCTGCACGCGCACCTGGCCGGTCACGACCTGGCCGGGCGTGGCGTACGGGCTGTCCAGGACGGTGTCGACGGACGGCCCGCCGACACCGAAAGCACTGAGCATCCGTTTGAACATCGGGTTTCTTCCTCCGGGAGGGTGGTGTTTTCAGGTGGTGCGGAGCGGGGTGTCGGTCTCGTCCTCGAAGTCGCCGATCAGCTCTTCGAGGAGGTCTTCCAGCGCGGCGATGCCGACCACCCGGTCGTCCCGGTCGGCGACCAACGCCAACTGCGCCCGGTCGGCGCGCATCGCGGTCACCGCCTGGGCCACGGGCAGCGCGGCGGGCAGGGTGAGCGGTGCGGTCATCAGCTCGCGCGCCTTGACCGGCGCGCCGGTCGCCGTGGCGCGCACGGCTTCCCGGATGTGCACCAACCCGACGTAGCGGCCGTGCCGGTCCATCACCGGGAAGCGGGAGCGCCCGGACTCGCGGCTGCGCCGCTCGATCGCCGGCGCGCCGGTGTGCTCGGTGACGCTGACCGCACGGTCGATGGGCACCATCACCTGCGCCACGGTCGTGTTGCGCAGTTGCAGCATCCGCGTGAGCAGGCGCTGCTGGCCCTCGGGGATCAGGCCGTGCTCGGCGGACTGGCGGACCAGCATCCGCAGGTCCTCCGGCCGGTGCGCCTGCGCCAGCTCGTCCTGCGGCTCGACCTTCATCAGCCGCAGCAGGCGGTTCGTGGTCTGGTTCAGCGCGGTGAGCAGCCAGCGGACGGAGTGCGCGAACGCGCGGAACGGCAGCGCCAGCAGCAGCGCCGAGCGCTCGGGGTGCGAGATCGCCCACGACTTCGGCGCCATCTCGCCGACCACCATGTGCAGGAACACCACCAGCACCAGGCTGAGCGTGAACGCGACGCCGTACGCCACCCCGTCCGGCAGGCCGAGCAGGCGCAGCACCGGGTCGAACAGGTCGGCCACGGCGGGCTTGGCCAACGCGCCCAGGCCCAGGGTGCACAGGGTGATGCCGAGCTGGGCGCCGGCGAGCATCAGCGACAGCTCGCGGACGCCCGCCACGGCCGCGCGGGCGGCGCGGCTGGTCTCGGCGGCCTGCTCCAGGCGGTGCCGCTTCGCGGCGATGAGGGCGAACTCCGCGGCCACGAAGAACGCGTTGAGCACCAGCAGGACCAGCGACAGCGAGAGCGACCAGGCGGTGCTCATCGGACACCCTCCCGTTCGGCCGCGACGGTCGCGATGACGACGCTGGCAGGCACGTTGCGGGCCACCGCGGCCACCCGCACCGACACCCCGTCGAACTCCACTTCGTCGTCCACCCGGGCGGTGCGGCCCAGCCGGTGCAGCACCAGGCCGGACACGGTGTCGTAGCTGTCGTCGGCGGGCAGCTCCACGCCGGTGCGGTCGGCGACCTCGTCCACCCGCGTCCGGCCGGGCACGAGCCACGTGCCCTCGCCGAGCGGTTCGATGCCGGCCTCGTCCAGGTCGTCCTCGTCCCGGATCTCGCCGACCAGCTCCTCGGCCAGGTCCTCCAGCGACACCACGCCGGCGAACCCGCCGAACTCGTCCACCACGCAGGCGAGCTGGCGGCGCTCCGCGCGCAGCCGTTCCAGCACGGCCGGCAGCGGCAGCGTCGAGGGCACCACCAGGGCGGGTGACGCGATGTCCCCGATCGGGGTGGTCGCGCGGTCCTCCGGCGGCACGGTCAACACCTCGGCCAGCCCGACCACGCCGCGCAGGTCGTCCAGGTGCTCGCCGAACACCGGGAACCGCGAGTGGCCCGTGTCCAACAGCTCGACCACCCGGGCGGCGGGCTCGTCGGCGCGCACCGCCCGCACCGCCACGCGCGGCGTCATGGCCTGCTCGGCGACCAGCTCGCGGAAGCCCAGGCCGCGTTCCAGCAGGTGCGACAGCTCCGGGTCCAGGTGACCCTGGCTGCTCGCGTCGCCGATGATCTGCTTGAGGTCCTCGGGCGTGGCGCCCTGCGGCAGCTCCTCGACCGGCTCGATCCCGACCGCGCGCAGCAGCCGGTTGGCCGCCGCGTCGAACAGCCGGATCACCGGACCGGCCACCTTCAGGTAGGCCAGGGTGGACGCGCTCAGCGCCTTGGCCAGCGGTTCCGGGCGGGCGATGGCGAAGTTCTTGGGCAGCAGCTCGCCCAGCACCATCTGCACCACCGTGGCGAACACCAGCGCCACGACCATCGACAGCGACACCGCCACGGCGGGCGACAGGCCCGTCAGCCCGAGCAGGCCCGCGAGCCCGGAGCCCAGCAGGGGTTCGGCGACGTAACCGGCCAGCAGCGCGGTCACGGTGATCCCGAACTGCGCGCCGGAGAGCATGAAGGACAGCTTCTGCGTGACCCGGTAGGCCCGGCCGGCGGCCTTGTCGCCGCTCTCGGCCATCTGCCGCAGCCGGCCCCGGTCCACCGCCATGTAGGCGAACTCCTGGGCCACGAAGTACCCCGTGGCCGCGGTGAGGGCCACGATCGCGAGCACACCGGTGAAGATCAACACGGCGCACCCGCCACGAACGACGGATCGGTGATCAGCCGGGTCCCACCCGGCCGACTACTACAGGGTTCTGTGTCGGCACCATCAGGCATACTTCACACTAGCACGTGGCACTGTAGGGTTTACGGTGAGTGACACGGAGGTGAGACCGCGTGACGGACGTCCTGCTCAAGATCGGCGAACTCGCCGCTCGCGCCCAGGTCAGCCCCCGCACCGTCGACTACTACACGAGCCTCGGCCTGCTCACCCCCGCCAAGCGGACGGCGAGCAACTACCGGCTCTACCACCCGGCCGACGTCGAGCGGATCCACCTCATCCAACGCCTGGAGGTCCACGGAGTTCCCCTGGACGAGATCGTGACGGCCCTCACCAGCCGGCAGACCGACATCGGCCCGATCCTGGACCGCATCGACGAGGACCTGCGCGTGCTCCAGGTCGCCGCCGAGAACGCGTCGCCGGAGGTGCACGGTCTACTGGCCGCCGTCGCCACCCGGGTCCACTCCCTGATCACCGTCGCCCTCCAGATCCCGCCCGACCTGCCCCTGCCCTGAGCCGCGCCGCAGCCGCACCTCGGTGATCGCGTGGCGCTCGACCGCGAGCACCTCGACCGTCCACCCCGACACGGTCACCCGGTCGCCGGGCCGGTCCGGAATGTTCCCCAGGAGCACCAGGACCAGGCCGGCGACCGTGGCGTAGTCGCCCGCGGGCGCGTCGGTCAGCTCCACCCCGATGTCCACCAGGTCGTGCACCGGGAACGACCCGGGCAGCACCAGCGAGCCGTCCTCGGCGACGCGGACGCCCAGCACGTCGCGGTCGGTCTCGTCGTAGATCTCGCCGACGATCTCCTCCAGCAGGTCCTCCAGCGTGACGATGCCCGCGACCGCGCCGTGCTCGTCCACCACCAGCGCCATCTGCTCGCGCTCGGCCTTGAACCGGCGCAGCGCGTCCGACACCCGGACCGTGTCCGGGAACACCACGGCGGGCCGCACCGCCCGCATCACGTCGCCGCCGTCGTCGTCCAGCAGGTCGCGCAGGTGGACGACGCCGACCACGTCGTCCAGGTGCCCGCCGCGCGCGACCGGCGCGCGGGAGTGGCCCGAGGCGGCGAGCCGCGCCCGCGCCTCGGCGGTGCCGGTCTCGGCGGCCAGCGTCACCACCGCCCGCCGGGGCACCAGCACCTCGCGCAACCGGCGCTCGTGGATCTCCAGCGCCCCGGTGATGATCAGGCGCTGCTCCGGGTTCAGGCCGCGCTGCGCCGACACCAGCTCGCGCAGCTCCTCCGGGGACATCTGCTCGGGGTCGGCCTCCGGCGTGCCGCCGAACAGCCGCACCACCACGTTCGTGGACGCGCTCAGCAGCCACACCACCGGCCGGGACACCGTCGAGAGCAGGTCCAGCGGGCGCGCCACCAGCAACGCCCACCGCAGCGAGTACTGCATCGCCAGCCGCTTCGGGGCCAGCTCGCCGAACACCAGGGTCACGAACGTCAGCACGACCGTCACCAGGGCCACCGCCACGGCGTCGGCCGCGCGGCCGAGGAACCCCAGCAGCGGCACCACGGGCGCGGCGAGCGACACGGCCGCCGTCGCCGACGCGAGGAAGCCCGCCAGCGTGATCCCGACCTGGATCGTGGCGAGGAACCGGTTCGGGTCGCGGGCCAGCCGGACCAGCGTGCGCGCGCCGGCCCGGCCGTCGCGCTCCAGCGCCCGCAACTGCCCCTCCCGCAGCGAGATCAACGCCATCTCGCTGCCCGCGAACACCGCGTTGATCAACACCAGCACCGCGACCAGCGCGAGGTTGAACCCGTAACCGTCCACGTCCGCTCCGCAATCCGACCGAGTGGTCGGAACGCTACTGCGGGAGGGCACCGCCCACCGGGCGAAGCGGGGGCGCGCCGTTCACCCGTTCGCGCGGCACGTCGGGGGGTTCAGCCGAGGTCGTCGGTGCCGAACGTGTCGCACTGCGCCGGCGAACCCGTCCGCAGCCCGGTGGTGTACCACTTCTGCCGCTGCTCGGACGAGCCGTGGCTGAACTGGGTCGTGTCCACCCGGCCGCCGCCGAGTTCGCGCTGGATGAAGTCGTCGCCGATGCGGGCGGCGGCGTCCAGGGCCGCGTCCACGTCGGCCTGGGTGACGTCGGTGATCAGCGGCTTGCCCGACGCGGTCGGGGTGGTGGTGGCGTGGTTGGCCCACGCGCCCGCGTAGCAGTCGGCCTGCAGTTCGAGCCGCACCGAGTCCGACGTCGGGCCCTGGCGGGTGCGCACGCGGTCGTTGGTGCCCAGGAGGTTCTGCACGTGGTGGCCGTACTCGTGGGCGATCACGTACGCCTCGACGAACGGGCCGCCGGTCGCGCCGAACTTCGTCTGCAGCTCCCGGAAGAAGGTGAGGTCGATGTAGACCTGCGCGTCCGCCGGGCAGTAGAACGGGCCGACCGCGGACGTGGCGTTGCCGCAGCGGGTGCGCACGCCGCCGGAGAAGAAGTTGGTCTTCGCGGTCTGGTAGGTGCGGCCCGAGCGCGCGAACTCGTCCGACCAGAACGCCTGCACCGAGTTGACGATCGCCAGCGCCCGGCAGTCCGCCTCCCGGTTCGCGTCCGCGCCCGTCCGGCACCTGGCGCCGATCGCCTGCGTGTCCACCTGCTGGTTGCGGCCCACGTCCTCGAACCCGGACCCGGCCGGCAGCTCCGGCACGCCGCCGAGCTGCGACAGCACCAGGTAGATGATCAGCCCGACGATCCCGAGCCCGCCGCCGCCCAGCGCCACCCGACCGCCCACGCCGCGCTGGTCGACCACCTGGGAGGCGTCCAGCTCGGCGCCCTCGTTGAACTGCACGGTGCATCCTCCTCGGACGCCGGGACGGATCTCGCACGCGGGATCGTCCCACGCGCCCCCGCCGGGGTGTGCCGGCGGGGGCGCTCGTCACGGGCTTGACCTTGACACGGTGACAACGTGTCCACTGGGGTTCGGGAGGTGGTTGCCATGACCACGACGAACACGACACCGCACCCGGTGGCCGCGGCCCTGGGCGCGGCCGACGCGTCGGTCCGGCTCCGGGCGGCCCTGGCGGCCGGCTCGCACCCCGACCCGGTGCTGCTGGACCCGCTCGTGCGGCGGTGCGCGGTCGAGCCGGACTTCTTCGTCCGGGACATGCTGTCCTGGGCGCTGACCCGCCTGCCGCCGGAGCTGGTGCTGCCCCGGCTGCGGCGTGAGCTGGACGCCGAGGGGGCGCGGGCACGCGGCCAGGCGCTGCACACGTTGTCCAAGATCGGTGATCGGCGGGCGTGGGCGTGGATCACGCGCGGGATGCTGCGGGACGCGGACGACGACGTGGCGCGGACCGCGTGGCGCGTCGCGGTGGCGCTCGTGCCGGAGGAGGGACGGTCGGCCCTGGCCGACGAGCTGGTCACGCAACTCGGCCGCGGTGGGCGCGACGTGCGGCTGAGCCTGAGCCGGGCGCTGGTCGACCTGGGGGACGTGGTCGAGCCGGTGCTGGCGCGGGCGGCGGGGAGCCGTGACGCGGAGGTGGCGGCGCACGCGCGGGCCACCGAGTTGCTGCGGCGGGATCCGGAGACCGGCTTCGACGCGGCTATCGCCGAGGCGCAGCGGATCGTCGCCCTCGGCCCGTCCGCCGCCGGCGGGTCGGGCGATGACGCCGGCGCGGCCGAGGGCAGCCCGGCCGAGGGCAGCCCGGCCGAGGGCAGCCCCGCGGAGGCCAGCCACGCGGAGGGCGGCCACGCGGAGGGCGGCGCAGCAGAAGGCAGCGCGGCGACCGAGTTCGGTCAGGCGGCGGAGGGCGGCCGGCCGGCGGAGGCCGGTCGGGCGGCCGAGAGCGCCGGGACGGCACACAACACCGGGTCGGCGCAGAACACCGGATCGGGCGAGGACGAATCGGCGGCCGGGAGCGGCCAGCCGGAGGTCGGTCGGGCGGCCGAGGGCGACGTGGCGGAGGCCGGTCGGGCGGCCGGGAGCGGCCCGGTCGGAGAGGATGGCCGGGCGGCGGAGGGTGGCCGGGGCGCGTAGGCGGCCGGGGCGCGACGGCGCGGGCGTGGTGGCGGGGCTGTGGAGGGCGGTGACCGAGGGTGCTGATCGGCGAGGTGGCCCGTCGCTCGGGCGTGAGCACGCGGATGCTGCGGCACTACGACGCGCTCGGGCTGGTGCGGCCGACCGGGCGGACCGTCGGCGGTTACCGCGAGTACTCCCCCGAGGACATCCGCCGGATCTTCCACGTGGAGAGCCTGCGGTCGCTCGGGCTCTCGCTCAAGCAGGTCGGCCGCGCCCTCGAAGATCCGGGGTTCACGCCGTCCGCCCTGGTCGGCGACCTCATCCGGTGGGTGGAGGAGCGCTTGGCGCGGGACCGGGAGCTGCTCGAACGGCTCCGCGCGATCGACGCGTCCGCGCCCACCGGGTGGCCGGACGTGCTGCGCACCGTCGAACTGCTCCAGGGCTTGACCTCGACCAGCGCCGCGCGCCGCCAGCAGGCGGCCCTCGCCCGACCGGAGGGCGGCGCGGTGCCCGCGGAGGTGCTGGCCGAGGCGGTCCTGGCCGAGGAGGACCCCAACGTCGCGGGCGCGCTGCGCTGGGCGCTCGCCCGGTCGGGCGGTGACGGCGGGCCGGCGTTGGCCGCCGGGCTGCGCTCGGCGGACGTGGACGTCCGGCGGCGGGCGGTGGTGGCGATCGCCGAGATGGCCGAGGGGCCGGCGGGGACCGCGGTGCTCGTGGAGGCGCTGGCCGACCCGGACCCGGCGGTGCGCGGGCACGCGGCCCTGGCGCTGGGCGGACGTGGGGTGACCGCGGCCGTGCCGGCCCTCGTCGACATGGTCGTGCGCGGGAGGAACGACGTCGACGCGGCGGAGGCCCTGGCCGCGCTGTGCCGGGACCGCGGGTGCGCGGACCGGGTCACGGCCGCGCTGGTGGACGCGCTCGCCGCGCACGCCGAGCCCGCGGTGCGGATCCGCCTCATCCAGGCGTTGGTCGAGCTGCCGGGGACCGCCGCGCGCGAGGCCGTGCGCCGACTGGCCGACGACCCCGACCCGGCGGTGGCCCTGGTCGCCTCGGCCCTCGCGGACCGGCGCGCAGGGGACGACGACGCCTGACGCGCACCGCCGCCCCGGACCGCGTCACCTGGCCGAGGCCGCCTTCCGCTGCCAGAGCAGCTGGATCTTCGACTCCATCAGCGCGGCCATCTCCGGCCTGCGCTCCTCCACGAAGAAGTGCCCCCCGTCGAACTCGGTGGTCGTGACGGGGT
This sequence comes from Actinosynnema sp. NPDC004786, assembly GCF_053601135.1. Lineage (NCBI taxonomy): Bacteria > Bacillati > Actinomycetota > Actinomycetes > Pseudonocardiales > Pseudonocardiaceae > Actinosynnema > Actinosynnema sp. NPDC004786. The sequence goes on from NZ_JBSGBG010000031.1 coordinate 18,687, forward strand.
GCTCGGTGTAGCGCTGCCACTGGTCCGTGACGACCCGGTCGTCCCGGCCCTCCATCAGCACGATCGGGCACCGCAGCGGCTCGAAGGCCGTGTCCCGGTAGCCGCCCAGCAGCCGCAGGTCCGCCGCGATGATCGGGGCGAAGTAGCTCATGAAGTCCGCGTCGGCCAGGTTCTCCTCGCTCAACCCGCCGTAGTCGCGCAGCACCTGCTTCAACCCCTCCGGCGTGTCGAGGTCGGCCACCGCCTTGAACGTGCTGTCGCACGGCGCGGCCGACCCGGAGCTGAAGAACACCAGCGGCGGGTTGTCCAGGCGCTCCTGGCAGAGCTTGGCGACCTCGTAGCCGATCACGCTGCCCATGCTGTGGCCCCAGATGGCGAACGTGCCCCGGAACGAGTCGACCATCTCGGTGAAGATGTCGCGGGCGAGCAGGGGCAGCGACGCCGGCATGGGCGTGGTGGTCCGCTGCTCCCGCAACGGGTACCGGGCGATCCGCACGTCGATGCCGTCGCCGAACGCGAACTTCCACTTGCTGTAGTACAGCATCCCCGCGCCCGCGTGCGGGAAGCACACGAGCGGGAGCTTTTCCACGACGCTCACGAACAACCTCTCCTGTCCAGTCTCCGGCGGTGGACCGGATCACCCAGGTCGCCCTGACGACGACACGGCCACGTCCGCCGTCCGCGTGGCCGTGCCGCCGACCAACACCCGGTCCGGGCGCGGGTCACGCCCGTTCGAGGAACCGCACGGCCCCGAAGAACCCGACGACCGTCCACGCGCCGAGGATGATGTAGCTGATGGGCTGCGCCTCGAACGTCGTGTGCGCCAACGACGCCCGCATCACCTCGGCCATGTGGTAGATCGGCAGCACCTCGTGCACCGCCTGCACCCAGCCGGGCAGCCGGTCGATCGGGAAGTTGATCGGCGAGAACATCAGCGACACGAACGCGATGAGCTGCGACAGCGCCATCGCGGGTTCGGCCGGGATGACGAACGAGTAGCCGTACCCGATGGCGAAGCAGGACAGCACCATGAGCACGAACGCGGGGATGATCGTCCACGAGATCGCGTAGCCGGGCTCGAAGATCAGGTGCGCGACGAAGACCGAGATCGCGATGGCCGGGACGGTCACCATGGCCCAGATGCCGACGTCGGCGATCAGGAACAGCTTGCGGCTCACCGGCAGCGACTTCACGAAGTCGAGGTAGCCGGTCATCTTCGCGCCCGCGTTCTGCATCGGCACGGTCACCAGCGCGGTCATGATCAGCACGATCGTCGGCGCGCCGGTGGCGAGGTACAGCATGCCGCCGCCCTCCGGCGACGACATCAGGTACGAGAAGCCGATCGCCACGCCGAGCGCGATGACGACCATGATGATCGAGAAGACGACCAGGTAGCTGCCCTGCTTGCGGGCCTGGAGTTCGATCACGTACTTGAGCTTGCTACCGCTGGACACCTTCGACCGCTCCCCTGTTGCCGACGAGTTCGATGTACATGTCTTCGAGGGTGATCTCGGTGAGGGAGTACTCCGCGAGCAGGCCGCGGTCGCGCTGCTCGGCGGCCCACTTCAAAGCCTCGGAGGCGAGTTCGCGCTCGAACGTGAGGGTCAGCTCCGCGTTGGCGACCTTGAGGTCCTCGCCCCACGCCGGCTTGTCGAACCGGTCCTCGGTCGCCTTGGCGACGGCTTCCAGCTTCATCCGGTTGCCGGCCGCCTCCGCCCTGATCTGGCGCGCGTTGCCCTGCTTGACGACCTTGCCCTCGTTGAGCACGGCCATGGTGTCGACCGTGTTCTCCGCCTCGCGGATGCTGTGGGTGACCACGACGACGGCGGTGCCGTCGTGCGTGAGGTCGCGGATCGCGCTCCACAGGTAGCGCCGCCGGACCGGGTCCACGTCGTTGGTCGGCTCGTCCAGGATCACCGCGCGGCCGGGGGCGACCGCGGCCATGCAGAACCCGGTGAGGCGCAGGACGCCGCCGGAGAGCTTGGTGCCCTGCACGTCCGCCCACTGCATGATGTCGAGCTTCTCGAACAGCTCGGTGGTGCGCCGGTCCACCTCCTCGGGGCCGACCCCGCGGAGCTGGCCCATGACGCGGGTGACCGACCGCGGCGTCAGCTCGCCGAGCGGCGTCTTGGACTGGGGCTGCACCGAGCACAGGTAGCGCCCCAGGTTCCGGTTCTTCACGACGTCCTGGCCGTCGATGACGATCGAACCCGAGTCGGGCTTCAGCAGCCCCAGCAACTGGTTCACGATCGTCGTCTTGCCCGCGCCGTTGTGGCCGAACAGGCCGAACACCTCGCCCTCCGCGACGTGCAGGCTCACGTCGTCGTTGGCGAGCGTCCGACGACCCCTCGATTTATACGATTTCGTGACGTGGTCCAGCTCGATCACAGCCATGGTCAACCTCCTCCGATAATCAGTGCCCGGCGTCCACGCGCCCGGTCAGATACGCGACTTCGTCATCCAGAATTCGGACGAGGTCGTCCGGGTCCTCGACCCACTTGCTCAGGATGAGCAGGTCCAGCCGCCCGTTGCCGACTTTCGACACACCGTAGCAGTCCGCGTAGTCCAACTTGCTCTGGTCGTCGGTCAGTTGAGCGAGCGTCATGTCCCAGATCGCGTCGTATTCGTCCTCGACATTTCCGACGAAGTTCAACAGGCACGTCGGCCGGAGCGTCTTGCCCATCACCGAGAGGACTTTCCGGTGCTTGACGATCGACCGGACGTTCTGGACCAGGTTCAGGAAGCTGACGTTGTTCTTGTTCATCATGCGGACCTTGTCCGGGATGATCCCGTCCAACTCCCGCACCGTGTCCCGCTCCCCCGGCACGAGCACCGGGAGGCTGCCGAGGACCATCCCCATCACCTCGGAGTAGTCCTTGTCCTCGAACACCCGCGACTGGAACAGCATGATCAGCGCGACCTTGTCGATGCCGAGCAGGCGCGCGACGACCCGGGCGTAGAGGTGCACGACCAGGTAGAACAAGTCGACCTCCTGGCCGTCGGCGCCCCGGAGCCGGTCCAGGTCGACGGAGTAGCGGACGTCCCGGATCCGGCTGTTCGCGAACCGGGCGGATTTCTCCTGGATGATCTTCGCATACCGGACGTACTCGACGAGGTCGAACTTCTCGATCAACTCGTCCGAGGTGATGCCGACCGGGCCCTTGGCGATCTGGTCCTGCAGGTGCCGGTAGCTCTTGGCGATCGGCATCGCCCGGCTGGTGCCGGCCGCCAGCTCCTCGTAGCGCTTGAGCAGGTCGCCCCGGAACAGCTGGCCGGACGCCGCGTCGAAGATCGAGTGGTCGAACTGGAAGAGCAGGTCGTGCGAGCGGTCGTTGTACTTGATCAGGACGACCTGGTACATCGGCTTGTCGACGACCTTGAAGTCCATGTTCCACTCGCGCTTGACCAGCTCCGCCCGCAGCTCCTCCTGCTCGTGCGGTTCCAGGCCCGACATGTCGAGCCGCGGCAGGGCGATGGTCTCGGGCGCCTCGAACTCCTTCCACCGCAGGCGGCCGAGCGACCGGGTCAGGAAGCTGCGCATGAGCCCGTGCCGCCCGATCACGTCGCACAGCGCCTGCCGGAGCAGGTCGACGTCGACCAGCTCGCGGAACTGGATCAGGTAGAGCTGCAGGCGCGACTCGGTCTCGAAGTGCTGCTTCTGCATCGCGCTGATCGGGTACGTCCACTTCACCGGCCGCGCCCCGATGGACCGGCGCAGCTCCTCCTGCCGGCGGTCGATCTCCTCGAAGACCGCCGAATAGCCGCCGGCGTAGGAGGGCAGGCCCGCGGCGGCCTTCAGCGCCGCGAAGTCCAACGCCATCCCGAGTTCCTCCCCACCGCCCGGGACAACGTAGTGCGGCAGGAATTCGGCGGGCACCCGGAGTTCGTTGAACTCCCGGACAACTCTTTTCCTCAGCGCGTCGTCCAGACCCTCCACGAAAAGCACGACGAGGGTGTCCTCGTCCCGCCCCGACTTCACCTCGCGGAACGCGCACGGCGTGCCGAGGCGTTGTTCCAGCAGGGCCGCGAGGCTGTCGAAGGACAGGTCGTCCGACACCCCCCGTCGCACGGTCCGCTCGATGTGCGCGGCGAGCCCGGCGACCGTCGGGTGGTTGTAGACCTCGTTCGCGAGGACCTTGTAGCCGTTCTTCTCCAGGGCGTTGGTGAACTGCACCAGCTTCACCGAGTCCAGGCCGATGTCGAAGATGTCGGCCCGGTCGCTGATCTCGCTGAAGCCGAGCAGGGTGCGGATCTCGCGCTCGATCACGGCGGCGATCGCCTGCCGCTCGTCGCCCCGCTCGGCGTCGGCCTCGGCGTCGACCACCTTGGCGGCCGCCTGCGCCCGCAGCGGGTCGAGCCCGTGGTAGGCCGTGGCGATGCCGGCCTCGCGCAGCCGGGGCAGCAGGTCCAGCACCGACCGGTCGCCCTCGTGCACGGCCCCGAACGCGTAGAGCCGGGTGAGGCCCGCGTGCCCGCGCTCGTTGTCGGCGAACCAGGCCGTGACGGCGCTGTCCCACCCGCCCCGGTCCAGCCCCGGCCGGGACAGCACGTGGCACGGGATGCGCCGCTCGCGGCCCAGGTCGGCGAGCAGGCGCAGGAGCCCACGCCGGTCGAGCCCGCCGTCCTCGCCGTCCCGGGCGGGCGTGTCCCACAGCACGACCTCGTCCGCGCCGCGCGGGACGTGCAGCCCGGTCGACAGCTTGGCCGCCAACCCCTCCCACGTCGACCCGGTGACCGCGGGCAGCACGGTGACGCGCTCGTCCACCGCGCCGACCCGCGGTGCGGGGCCGTCCGCGCCCACGTCGAACGGCAGCACGTCGAACGACCGGGCGGGGTGTGCGCCCGCCAGGTCGCGCACCACGTCCTCGACGTCGTGCCGGCGGCTCAGCACCACCGTCCGCACGGCCCGGCCCGCGGCCGGGTCGCCGCCGTCCAGCGGCACCATCCTCGGCACGAGCCGCGCGCCCTGCTCGTAGCGGACCGCCACGTCGTCGGGCCGGTGCGCCTCCAGCTCGGTGCGCAGGCACTCGCGCCACACCGCGCCGCCGCGCCGGTCGCCGAGCGCCGAGTCGCACCGGACGGCCCGCACCCGGAACGCCGGGTGCTCGTGGTTGAGACCCACGAGCAGCGGCAGGAAGTCGCCGCGCTTGCCCAGGAAGCCCCCGTTGTCCAGCACCACGACGTCGGTCACGCACCGCTCCCGCATGGCGGGGACGGCCGCGCAGAGGCCGCGCAGGGTCGCCACCGCCGACGCGTAGTCCGCGCGGTCCACCACCAGCGTGTCGCCCGCGAGCGCGTGCCGCTCCAGGTCGTCCAGGAGCCGCCGGAGGTCACCCGCGTGGTCCGGGCGGACGACCGCGCCGGACTGCCGGTCGAACCGGTACTCCGGGCCGGACGTGACGTAGAGCGTCCGCCAGTGCGGCACCTCGTCCAGCACGCGCTTGAGCGCGTGGCGGTCGTCGGTGAGCGCGATCAGGACCTTCGGTTGCTCCTTGCCGGTCGAGGACGGGCGCATGGACGGCGACCAGGTCAGCCGGGAGGCGCCCGCCGGCGTCGCGGCGACGGGGGCCGCGACGACCTGCCGGGCGGGCCGGGCGGCGACGACGCGCGTGCCGCCGTCGGCCGGGCCGTCCAGCAGCCGCTGGAACTCCTCGATGTCGACCGGGTACTCGACCTTCTCGAACGGGTACAGCGGCAGCTTGACCTTGCGCGGCTCGCGGCCCCGGTGGAACGCCTTCCAGTCCAGCGCGACGCCGTTCTCCCACAGCTTGCGGATCGCGCGCGCCAGGTGCTCGTCGTCGCCGATCTCCTCCATCCGGTGCCGCAGCACGTTCACCGTGGTCACGTCGGCGTCGCGGCCGATGGCGCGCACGAACGACGACAGCGACTTGCCCGGCCCGACCTCCACGAACAGGGTGCCGCCGCGCTCCAGGATCGCCTCGACGCCGTCCTTGAACCGGACCGTCTCGCGCGCGTGCGAGCAGTAGTAGTCCCGGTCGGTGGCCTGCGCGGCGGTGATCCACGTGCCGGTCACGTTCGACAGGTACGGGATCTTCGGCTGGTGCAGCTCCACCCGGTCCAGCACCTCGCGGAACCGGCCGAGCATGGAGTCCATGTACTGCGAGTGGTAGGCGTGGTCCGCCTCGATGTGCGCGAACTTCAGCTCCCGCTCGGCGCACTGCCGCTCCAGCTCGGCGATGGCCGCCGGGGTGCCGGAGACCGTGCAGTCCTCCGGGCCGTTCACGGCGGCGATGGCCAGCTCGTCGTTCAGCAGGGAGCGCACCACGTCCTCCGGCGCGCGCACGGAGGTCAACGCGCCCTCGACGGTGGTGTCCATCAGGCTGCCGCGCGCCTGGACGAGGCGGATGCCGTCCTCCAGCGAGAACACGCCCGCCACGCACGCCGCGGCCAGCTCGCCGGTGCTGTGCCCGACCATGCCCTTCGGCTTGAGGCCCCACCCGATCAGCGTGCGCGCCATCGAGGTCTCCAGCATGAACAGCAGGACCTGCGTCGTCTCGATGTTGTTCAGCTGCTTCTCGGCCTCCGCGGAGTCGCCGAAGAAGACCTCGCGGGGCACCTCGCTGCCCAGCGCGGTGGCGATGGTGAAGCACTCGTCCAGGTGCGCCCGGAACGCCGGTTCCTTCTCGTAGAGGTCGCGGGCCATGCGCAGGTGCTGCGCGCCCAGGCCGCTGAACAGGAAGTAGACGTCGCCGCGCGTGTTCTTCGGCACCCGGGCGACCGGCTCGTCGGCGTCCAGGGACTCCTGGAGCCGCTCGCGGAGCTGCGCGGCGTCGGCGAACTCGACCGCGTAGCGGTAGGCCAGGCGGCGTTGCCGGTTCTGCAGCGTCCAGGCCAGGTCCGAGCCGTCCACGTCCGGGTGCGCGGCCAAGTGGTCCACGAAGTTCCGCTTGATGCGGCGGATCGCGTCCTCGGACGTGGCCGACACGACGAACGTGTTGTACGCCCGGCCCTTGGTCGAGGCGGGCCGGGCCGGGGGCGCTTCCTCCAGCACCACGTGGGCGTTGCTGCCGCCGATGCCGAACGAGCTGACGCCCGCGCGCAGCGGCAGCACCTCGTCGGCCTCCGACCGCTTGGGCCGCAGCTCCTGCTTCTCGGCCACGACGTAGAACGGGCTGCCGTCGAGGTCGATGTTCGGGTTCAGCTCCGCGAAGTGCAGGCTCTGCGGCACGGTCCGCTGTTCCAGGATCTTGCACGTCTTGATCAGCGAGGCGACGCCCGCGCCGGTGTCGAGGTGGCCGATGCTCGCCTTGAGCGAGCCGAGACCGGTCGAGCCGGGCCGCCCCGCGCCGAACGCCTTGCGCAGCGCCTCGATCTCGATCGGGTCGCCGAGCGCGGTGCCGGTGCCGTGGGTCTCCACGTAGGACACCTCGGCGGTGGGCACGTTGGCGACGCGGTACGCCTTGCGGATGACCTCGGCCTGGCCCTCGATGCTCGGCGCGGTGTAGCCGACCTTGCGGTTGCCGTCGTTGTTGACCGCCGAGCCCTTGATCACCGCGTAGACGTGGTCGCCGTCGCGCAGCGCGGTCTCCAGCCGCTTGAGCACCACCACGCCGACGCCGTTGCCCTCGACCGTGCCGCCCGCGTCCCGGTCGAACGGGCGGCAGGTGCCGTCCGGCGAGTGGATCATGTTCTCCTGGTAGCGGTACCCGTTCTTGTGCGGCAGCGTGAGCCCGCTGCCGCCCGCCAGCGCGATCTGGCACGCGCCGGTCCACAGGTTGCGGCACGCCATGTCGATGGCGACCAGCGACGTCGAGCACGCGGTGTGCAGGGTGAGCGCCGGGCCCTTGAGGTCGAGGGCGTAGGCGATCCGGGTGGCGGCGAAGTCCTTGTCGTTGAGCTGCATGCCGGTGAACGTCAGCCCGGACTCCAGGATGTGCCTGGTCAGGGTGTGCGTCTCCCAGGCCAGGTTGTTCGTCGCGCCGAGGAAGAGGCCGATGGCCTCGGGCCGACCCTCCGCCGAGTAGCCAGCGTCCTCCAGCGCGTGGAAGACCTCCTCGTGCAGGGCCCGGACCTGGGGGTCGAGCAGCGTCGCGTCGGCCGGGGCGTAGTTGAAGAACTCCGCGTCGAAGTACTCGAGGTTGGGGAACACGCCCTTGGCCCGGACGTACTTCTCGTCCTCCAGCGTCGCCTTGGCCACCCCCATGTCGAGCAGCTCGTCGTCGGTGAAGCGGGAAATGGCGTCCACGCCCTCGACCAGGTTGGCCCAGAACCGGTCGATGTCCTCGGCCTGCGGGAACCGGCCGGCCATGCCGATGACGGCGATCTCCAGCCCGGTCTCCCGGCGCTTGACGGCCTTGTTGTCCGGCATGGTCAGAGCTCCTCTTCCAGCTCGGCGGCGAGTTCCTCGGCGATCTCGTCCGCGATCTCCCGCAGCAGCGCGGTCGCGCTGAAGGCGCGCTCCTCCTCCTGCTCGTCGAACGAGTCCCCGGGTTCGGTCTCGTCGGCGTCGACCGCGGTGTCCTCGGCGTCGGTCGTGCCGTCGAGGTAGGCGGCGAGCGAGGCGATGGACGTGTGCTGGAACAGCTGCACCAGCGGCACGTTCCGGTCCAGCACCTTGCGCAGCCGGTTGTTGATCGTCAGCAGGTTGAGCGAGTTGATGCCGAGGTCGAAGAAGTTGCGGTTGACGTCGATGGCCTCGACGGGGACGAGGTCGGCCACGATGTCGAAGATGACGCGCGCGACGTCGGACACGGGGCCGAGGTCGGGCACCTCGCGGCGGGCCTCCGGCTCGGGCCGGATCCCCGCGAGCCGGGTCCGGTCCACCTTGCCGCTCTTGTTCAGCGGGATCCGGTCGAGCTGCACGAGCCCCGCGGGCACCATGTACGGCGCGACCTTCTTCGCCATGGCCTGGCGGACGACGTCGGGCGCGATCCGCTCGGCGGCCACGTAGTAGCCGCGCAGGCTCTTCTCGCCGTCCACGTCGACGCAGATCACGGCCGCGTCCTCGACCCGGTCGAGCGACCGCAGCACGCTCTCGACCTCGCCCAGCTCGACCCGGAAGCCGCTGATCTTGACCTGGTCGTCGGCGCGGCCGAGGTAGTCCAGCGTGCCGTCGGGCAGCTCGCGGACCAGGTCGCCGGTGCGGTAGAGCCGCCGGCCGGGCAGCGCGGGCACCGTGACGAAGCTGGTCAGGTCGAGGTCCGGCCGGTTGTGGTAGCCGGTCGACACGCCGTCGCCGCCCACGCACAGCTCGCCGATCGCGCCGGGCGGCACGAGGTTCAGGCCCCGGTCCAGGACGTGGGCCGACGAGTGCGCCAGCGGGCGCCCGATCGGGATCCGCTCGCGGCGCAGGTCCTCGGGGCGGATCTCGTGCGTCGTGGAGAACGTCGTGTTCTCGGTGGGGCCGTAGCCGTTGGTGATCCTCAGGTCCGGGCACGCCGCGCGAACCTTGACCAGGTGCTGGACCGAGAGCGCGCTGCCGCCCACCAGCAGGTGCTCCAGCCGGTCGAAGATCGCCGGGTCGTAGGCGCAGAGCTGGTTGAACAGCGGCGACGTGAGCCACATCGCCGTCACCTGGTTGCGCTTGATCGTGTCGCGCATGAGGTCGCCGTCGAGCACGTCCAGCTCGTCGGCCAGCACCAGGGTCGCGCCGAACAGCATCGTCCCCCAGATCTCGAACGTGCTGGCGTCGAACGCGGGCGAGCCGGTGAACATGACGACGTGGCGCTCGCCGAAGTCGAAGAACTCCTGGTCGGTCACCAGGCGCAGGATGTTGCGGTGGGTGATCCGGCAGCCCTTGGGGTTCCCGGTGGACCCCGACGTGTACATGAGGTACGCGGTGGCGCCGTTCAGGTTGCGCAGGCGCGGGAACGGCGGCACGTCGCCCGAGGGCTTCGACACCAGCAGCACCCTGGCCGACGCCGGGGCCTTGTCGGCGTGCTCCGCGACCGTGCACAGGTGCTCCACGCCCGCGTCGGCGACGACGTACCCGACCCGGGGCTTGGCGTCCTTGGTGTCGATCGGCACGTAGAAGTTGCCGTTCTTCAGCAGCCCGAGGATCGCCGCGATCAGCTCCGGGCGGCGGTCCACCAGCACGCCGACCGCCGTGCCCGGCACGACGCCGCGCTCCTTGAGCTGCCAGGCGACGGCGTCGGACCAGCGGTCGAGTTCCGCGTAGCTGTACTCGTGGCCCCGCCACACCAACGCGGTCTTGTCGCCGTGGGCCGCCACGACGTCGGCGAACACGTCCACCACGGACGAGTCCAACAGGGACGACGGGGACGCCTGTGCCGCCGGGGCGTCCTCCTCGGCGTCCCACAGCGCGATGTCGCCGACCCGGACCTGCCCGTCGGCGACCGCCGCCGCGAAGACCCGCACGAGGCAGGTCTCCAGCGCCCGGACCAGGTCCGGCGCGTAGTGGTTCTCGTTGTAGGCGAACGTGATCGCGAAGTCGCGGCCGGGGTTGACCACGATGTGCAGGTCGTAGCTCGTCCGCTCGAAGACCTCGACGCCCTCGAACGCGAGCCCGTCGCCCTCGTCGCCGCCGAAGTCGCGCAGCTGCTCGGACAGCGGGTAGTTCTCGAACGCGACGACGTGGTTGAGGAGCTTGTTCTTCAGCGCGGTGACGGCCTGGATCTCGTGCAGCGCGTAGTGCTCGAAGGCGCTGGAGCGCAGGTACGAGTCCCGCACGTCGCGGCACAGGTCGGCGAACGTCCGGTCCGGCCCGGTCGTCACGCGGACCGGCTGGGTGTTCGCGAACAGCCCGACCGCCTCGCCGATGCCGCCCAGCTCGGTGCCGCGCCCGGACACCACGCTGCCGAAGACCACGTCGTCGGCGTAGTTGAACTTCTGCAGCACGACGCCCCAGGCGGCCTGGAAGACGGCGCTCTGCGTCACCCCGGCGTCCCGCGCGAACCGCTTCAGGCCCTCGTGCAGCTCGTCCGGCAGGGTGAACCGGTGGGTGGCGCCGCGGTAGCCGCCGGGGCGGGGGTCGGAGGGGAGCACGGCCTCGGTCTCGTAGCCGTCCAGCACCTCCTCCCAGTACCGCCGGGCGTCCTCGCCGCGCTGCCGCTCGTACCAGGCGATGTAGTCCCGGTACGGCAGCGCCTCGTGCCGCGGCTGGAAGGTCCCGGTCCGGGTCAGCTCGTCGTAGTAGCCCATCATCGTCGCGAACAGCGGGCCGAGCGACCAGCCGTCCAGGATGATGTGGTGGAAGGTGAACACGAGCCGCCAGCGCCGGTCCGCGACCCGGATCAGGGTGGCCCGCAGCAGCACGTCCGCGCTGAGGTCGAACCCCTTGGCGCGGTCGGCGACCTTGAACTCCTCCACGTCGCGGTCGAGGTCGGGCCGGTCGCGGTAGTCGCGGACGTCCAGCGACGGCGCCCACTCCTTGAGCACGATCTGGTACGGCTCGTCGGTGTTGCGGTAGGAGAAGATCGTGCGCAGCACGCTGTAGGTCCGGGACGCGCCCGCGAGCGCCGCGCGCAGGTGCCCCGCGTCCACCTCGCCCGTGATCACGAAGTCGAACTGCTCCACGTACGCGTCCGAGCCGGCGTCCACGGCATGGCTGAGGAGCATGCCCTTCTGCATCGCGGCCAGACCGGAGATGGACTCGATGTTGTCTTTGTCAACCATGAACCAGGCTCTCTGCTTCGCCCTGACGCGGTGATCGGGTCTTGGTGGCCGTCGGCCGGTGCCGGGGTGGGGTCGTCATGCGCGCTCAGCTCCCGCCCGCGACGTCCAGCAGGATGTCGGCGAGCACGTCCTGGCGGATCGGCGACGACACCCGGATGCCCAGCGGTTCGCCCGCCTTGAGGGCGTCGCGGACCTCCTGGAACGACCGGTCCACGGCCGCGGTGATCCGCCGGGCCAGGCCGTTCGACTCCCAGGCGCGCGGGTGCCGCACCTCGACCACGAGGTCGCGCCCGCTGCGGGACGCGATGATGTCGAGGACGTGCGGCGAGCGCAGCTCCGCGTCGGTGGTGATGTCCGCCGGGAGGTGGGTGATCGCGACGCCGCCGGCGCCGTCCTGGTCGCCCAGGTAGTTGAAGGACACCCGCGGCCGCACCGCGGCCAGCGCGTCCCGGTCCCCGCCCAGGCCCGCGTCGAACCGGAGCAGGGGGCCGAAGCCCGCGCCCTTGTCCGGCAGCCGCTCGAACGAGCGCCGCACCGCGTCGAGGGTGTCCGCGACGTCCCGCCCGACCTCCACCAGGTGCGGGAACGTGCTGGTGAACCAGCCCACCGTCCGGCTGAGGTCGTGGTCGCCCGCGATCGGCTCGCGGCCGTGCCCTTCGAGGGTGAACAGCACGCGGTCGCGGCCGGTGGCCGACGCCAGGGCCCGCGCCACCACGGCCAGGACGGTCTCGGCGGCGCTCGCGCCGTGCGCCTCCCGCGCGGCGTCGAGGACGGAGAAGTCGTCGGCCTCCGACAGCCGCACGACCGTCGCGGTGGTCTCGGACCGCTTCGGGTCGGCGTCGTCGAACACCTCGCCCACCTCGGCCGCGGCCCGCGCGACGTCGAGCCAGTAGGGCAGCTGGGCGCGGAACGCGCCGTCCCGCGCGCGCTGCCGCACCTCGGCCGTCCACGCCGGGAACGGCATGGTCTTGGCGGGCAGCTCCGCGTCCGGGTCCGCCAGGCACGTGAGCAGGTCCTCCAGCAGGACGCCCCACGACACGACGTCCACGGCCAGGTGGTGGATCGCGACGGCGAACTGGTCGCGCCCCTCCCCCAGCCCGGCGGCCAGGCTGACGACCGGGCCGCCCCGCACGTCCACCCGTGCCTGCACCGCCCGGAGGTAGTCCGCGAGGGCTTCCCCGGACAGGCCGGCCGGGGCCTGTTCGGCGTGGACGAGCGCCGGCGCGTCGACGTCCCGCAAACTCAGCCCGCCCCGGTCGTCCACCTCGACCCGCAGCAGGTCGTGGTGGCGGACGAGCCGTTCGGCGGCGTGCGCCAAGCGGTTCAGCGGGGCCGGTTCGGCGGGCGTGACGAGCAGGGACTGGGTGAACACCCGGGCCAGGTCGTCCGGGTGGTCGAGGAACGCGTGCTGGATCGGGCTCGGCGTGATCGGGCCCGACAGCGGGGTCGGGTCGTACACGCGCGGTCCGGAACCCGCGGTGACCGCCAGCTTCTCCTCCAGCGTCCGCAACGTCGCGTTGCCGAGCAGGTCGGCGACCCGCACCTCGACGTCGTGCTCCTTGAGCCGGGCCACGATCTGGATCGCCTTGATCGAGTCGCCGCCCAGCGCGAAGAAGTTCGCGTCGATGTCGTCCACCGGGACGCCCAGCACGTGCTGCCAGGCGTCGGCGAGCACGCGCAGCGAGTCGGTCTCCGGCGCCGCGGCCGCCGTGGACGCGGTGAACTCCGGCTTGGGCAGCGCCGCCACGTCCACCTTGCCGCTGGCGTTCAGCGGCACGTCGTCCGCCCGGACGATGAAGGGCGGCACCATGTAGTCGGGCAGCCGGCGGGCCAGCGCCGCGCGCAGCAGCGGCTCGTCGTGCTCCCGCCCCGGTTCGTAGCCGACCCACAGGCACAGGCTCCGGCTGCCCTCGGCGGTCTCGTGCAGGCCCGCGTGGGCCCAGCGGACGTACGGCTCGTCCAGGGCCACCTGGATGATCTCCGCCAGCTCGATCCGGTAGCCGCGCAGCTTGATCTGCTGGTCGACGCGGCCGGTGTAGTAGAGCAGGCCGTTGGTCTTGAACGTGACGATGTCGCCGGTCCTGTAAAGCCGCTCGCCCGGCACGGCGGGCACCCGCACGAACCGCTCGGCGGTCAGCTCCGGCTGGTTGAGGTACCCGTCGGCCACCCCGGACCCGCCGATGTACAGCTCGCCGTTGACGCCGACCGGCACCGGCTCCAGCCGCTCGTCGAGCACCCACAGCGAGGTGTCGTTGATGGCGCGGCCGATCGGGACCGCGTCGTCGGGGTCCAGCGCGTCGAGCGTGTGCACGGTCGCGAAGACGGTGGTCTCCGTGGGGCCGTAGGCGTGGCCGATCCGGCCGGGTCCGAGCAGGTCGAACGCCCGCCTCACGTGCGCCGGCGACGCGATCTCGCCGCCGAAGATCACCTTGCGGACGCTGCCGAGCGCGTCCGGCACGTGGTCGACCATCGCGTTGAACATGGCCGTGGTGATGAAGAAGCTGGTGACGCCGTGCCGCCGGATCGCCGCGCCGAGCCGGTCGAGGTCCAGCACGGACGCCTTGTCCAGCAGCACGAGCGACGCGCCGTTGGTCAGCGCGCCGAACATGTCGTAGACGGAGCCGTCGAACGAGTAGTCCGACACCATGAGGAAGACGTCGCTCGGGTCGGCGGCGTAGAACACCGACCGGTGGACCACGCGCAGCACGTTCCGCTGCCGGATCACCGAGCCCTTCGGCACGCCGGTCGTCCCCGAGGTGTACATGACGTAGACCTCGTCGGCGCTGCTGCCCGGCAGGTCCGGGTTCCCGGTCCCGGCCGAGGACTCCGCGAGCGCCCGGACGTCCGCGATCCGCAGCCGCTCGGACACCAGCTCCGCGGCCTGGTCCATGCGCGCGGCGGTGGTGAGCAGGGTGCCCGCGCCGACGTCCTCGACCATCACGCGCAGCCGCTCGACCGGGAAGTCGGTGTTCAGCGGCACGTAGTAGCACCGCGCCTTCAGCACGCCGAGGATGGCGACGACCATGTCGAACGAGCGGTCCACGAGCAGCGCCACCGGCGAGCCGGGCGTCACGCCGAGCCGGAGCAGGCCGTGCGCGACGCGGTTCGCCCGCTCGTTCAGCTCCCCGTACGACAGGCGGTCGTCGCCCGCGATGAGCGCCGTCCGGTCCGGGTCCGCCGCGACGTGCTCCTCGAACAGCCGGGCGATGCTCCGGGTGTCCGGCGCCGCGGCGGGCACGGTCGCGAACCGCCGGATCAGCTCCAGCTCGCGGGCCGGCATCAGGTCGAGCGTGCCCACCGGGTCGTCGTCCGCGGCGGTGACGAACGACTTGAGCAGCGTGGCGTAGCGCTCCGCGTAGAGCGCCACGGTCTCCTCGCGGAACAGGGCGGTGGAGTACTCCCACTCCAGCAGCAGGCCGCCGTCGGCTTCCCTGGTGCTGAGCGTGATGTCGTACTTGGCGCTGCCGTCGTCGAACGGGATGACCCGCTCGTCGTCGGGCTCCAGCCCCATGTCGGTGTTCTGGTGCACGAAGCAGACGTCGAACAGCGGCCTCCTGCCCGGCACGCGCGGCAGGTCCAGCTCCTCGACCAGCGACTCCAGCGGGTACGCCTGGTGCTCGAACGCCTCCAGCACGGTCGTCCGCAGGCCGGCCAGGAAGTCGCCGACACCGGTGGTGGGCGCGGCGGCGACGCGGACGGGCAGCGTGGTGACGAACATGCCCACCAGGTCCTGGTAGGTCAGGTCGGGCCGGCCCAGCACCGGCGCGCCGATCACCACGTCGGCCTGCCCGCTCAGCCGGGACAGCAACTGCTGGAACACGCCCAGCAGCACCATGTAGAGCGTGACGTTGTGCTCGCGCGCGTAGCGCTTGGCGGCCTCCAGCGTCCCGGCGTCGACCGACGCGAAGAGCGTCGCGCCCGCCGCGGTGACCGAGTCCGACCGCTGCCGGTCGGTGGTGAGCTGGAGCGTGGGCGCGCCGTCGGCGAACCGGGAGACCCAGTAGTCGCGGTGCGGGAGCATGTCCGGACCGGCCTGGCGCTCCAGCAGCCCGCGGATCGCCGAGCGGTAGTCGCGGGGCAGCGGCGGCAGGGCCGCGCCCTCCGCGATGGCCCCGAGGTCGCGGAACAGGATGCCCATCGAGGTGCCGTCGGTGATGATGTGGTGGATGTCGATCGCCACGCACGACACGCCGTCGTCGAACTCGAAGTAGCCGACGCGGAACAGCGGCGCGGTGTCCAGCACGAACGGGCGGACGAAGCGCGCCATCTCCCGGCGGGCCGCGGCCTCGTGGGTCTCGCCCTCCGCGAGCGGGCCGAGTCGCCGGTGCTCGACCGCGACCGGCACCTCCGCGCGCACGCGCTGGAACGGCTCGCCGTCCCGCAGGTGGAACGTCGAGCGCAGGCTGTCGTGCCGTCGCACCAGCACGCGCAGCGACTCCTCCAGCGCGGCCACGTCCAGCGTGCCGGGGCGGATGGTGATGCCGCTGACGTTGTACGCGACCGAGCCCTCGTCCACCTGGCCGGAGACAAACATGCCGCGCTGCGCGGCGGTCAGCGGCAGCTCGTAGTCCTCCAGGACCTGGTCGGCGCGCACGGCCCGGCGGGACGGCCCGCTCAGCCGCGAGCGGACCAGCTCCGCGTCCACGCCGAAGTCCCGGATCACCGCGTCGGCGAACTCGTCGAACGTCGGCTTCGCGAGCAGGGTGGTCGGCGGCAGGTCGAGGTCGAGCACCGCGTTGAGCAGCTGGGTGATCTTCACCGACGAGATGGAGTCGCCGCCGAGGGCGAAGAAGTCGTCCCCGCCGCGGATCGCCGGGTAGCCGAGGATCTCCGACCAGACGCCGGCGACCACCTTGCGCGGCAGGGCGTCCACCGCGGACTCGTCGAAGTCGGCGAGGCGCGCGGGCGCGGCGAGGACCGCGCGGAGCCGGTCGACCGGGTCGGCCGACGCCTGCTCCTCGACCCCGGGCCGGGTCGCCCGCACGGTCTCGTCCCACAGCCGCACGTGCCGGAACAGCTGGGGCGGCAACGGCACCCGCCGCACGTCCGGGTCCCGGTCGAGGCCCGCGAACGGCCGCGCGCGGCCGGCGAGGAAGGCCGTGACCGCGTCGCCGAGGCGTCCGAGGTCGCCGGGCAGGACCGACGGGTCCTCGCGCAGCACGACGCCGCCGTCCACCAGGCGCCCGCCGTCCGCCGACCCCGGCTCCAGCAGCCGCCGCAGGCCGTCGAGCAGGCCCTCGCGGGTCTCGCACACGACGACCGCCCGCGCGGGCTGGTGCTCGCGGCCCGCCTGCAGGGTGAAGCACACGTCCGCCAGGGACAGCTCGGGGTGGCGGTCGAGGTGGTCGAGGTGCCGCGCGGCGGTCCGGGCCAGCAGCTCCTCGTCGCGCCCCGAGATCGGGAACACCAGCGGCCGGGGCGCGCGGTCGGCCGCGGCGCCGTCGGAGATCGCGGCGCCATGGGGGGCCGCCGCGCGGCGGGGCGTCGTCGCGCGGTCGGGCGCCTCCTCCAGCACCACGTGGCAGTTCGTCCCGCTCAGGCTGAAGCTGCTCACGCCCGCCCGGCGCGGCGTGTCGGCCGCCTCCCACTCGGTGAGCCGGTCGGCCACGTAGACCGGCGCGGTGGCCAGGTCGAGCAGCGGGTTGGGCACGTCGAAGTGGATCGACGGCGGGATGGTCCGGCGTTCCAGGCACAGCAGGGTCTTGATCAGCGACGCCAGGCCGGCCGCGCCGACGGTGTGGCCGATGTTCGACTTGACCGAGCCGAGCGCGCAGAACTGCCTGCGGTCGGTGAACTCGGCGAACGCGCTGGTGAGGCCCTTGATCTCGATGGGGTCGCCCAGGGTCGTGCCGGTGCCGTGCGCCTCGATGTAGGACACCGACTCCGGCGCGATGCCGGCCCGCTTCCACGCGCTGACCAGGAGGTTCTTCTGCGCCTGCGCGTTGGGCGCGGTGAGGCCGTTGCTGCGGCCGTCGTTGTTGACCGCGCTGCCCAGGAGCACGCCGTAGACGTGGTCGCCGTCGGCGAGGGCGCGCGACAGCGGCTTGAGGTAGACCCCGGCCACGCCCTCGCTCCACACCGTGCCGTCGGCGGCGGCGTCGAACGCCCGCACCCGGTGGTCGGCGGACTCGGTCTCGTTGCCGAGGCTGGACGGCGACAGGAACAGGTTGATCGCGGCGACGAACGCGGTGTCGCAGTCGCCGTTGCGCAGCGCCTTGACCGCCGCGTCCACCGCGACCAGGCCGGACGAGCACCCGGTGTCGATGACGGTGGCCGGGCCGCGGAAGTCGAGCAGGTAGGACAGCCGGCTCGCCAGGATGCCCGACCAGGACCCGGTGATCGCCGAGAAGTCCAGTTCGGACAGGAACGGCAGGTAGGACGTGATCAGCCGGTGCGTGTGGTCGTTGCCGACGAAGATGCCGGTGTTCGACCCGTACAGCTCGCTCTTGGCGTACCCGGCGTCCTCCATCGTCTCCACCAGCACCTCCAGGAGGTTGCGGTGGTACGGGTCGAGCTGGGTCGCCACGTGCGGCGGGATGCCGAAGTACTCCGCGTCGAACAGGTCGACCCGGTCGAGGTAGCCGCCCTTGCGCACGGCCGAGGCGTCGCCCTCGACCCGCCGCAGGTCGTCCAGCCGCAGCGGCGGGAAGTCGCCGATCGACTCGCGCCCGTCGACCAGGTTGCGCCAGAACTGCTCCTTGTCCGACGCGCCGGGGAACCGGCAGGCCATGCCGACGACGGCGACGCGGTCGTCGTCCCGGCCGCCGTCGCCGATCGCCCGGATGAACTCCTTCGCCCGGTCGACGTCGAGCGCCTCCTGCTTGACCTGCATGAGCAGGTACCGCAGCAGGTCCTTCCTCAGCTCCGCGTTCGACCTCATGCCTGGTTCCTCCCGGCGCCGTCGGCGAACATGCTCGTCAGCTCGGCGTCGCCGATCTCCTCCAGCACGTCCTGGAGCGACTGGTCCGCTCCCCCGAAGTCGTCCCGGTCCGGCGCGGCCGCCCTGGACTCGGCCGCGACCCGCTCGTCGATGTAGCCGGCGAGGCTCGTGACGGTCGCGTAGGAGTACAGGTCGGCGATGTCGATCCGACCGGGGTAGACGTCCTCGACCTTCTGCAGCAGCTGCGCCGTCATCAGCGAGTTGCCGCCCAGGTCCTGGAAGCTCGCGTGGGCGTCGACCTCGGTGAGGCCGAGGACCGCGCCGTAGACCGCGCCGATCGTCAACTCAGTCCGGCTGGGCTCGGGCAGGCCGACGAGGCGGACCTCGACGGCCTCGCCCGCGGGCGCGCCGTCCCGACCGGCCCGCGCGACGGCGGCGGCGACGTCGTCCTCCAGCAGGAAGGGCATCTCGTCGAGGCGTTCGCGCAGCACGCCCAGGTCGAACCGGGACGGGATGACGCCGTCGGCCGGGTTCCGCAGGAAGTGGTCCAGCCAGGCCAGGCCGTCCTTCACGGTGAGCGCGCGGAACGGCGAGTCGCCGTCGCCGACGCCGTACCGCACGGCCATGCCGACCTCGGACCAGGTCGGCCAGTTCACCGACAGCGCCCGGACGCCCTCGGCCCGCGCCCGCGCGGCCAGCGAGTCCATGAACGCGTTCGCCGCGCAGTAGTCGCCCTGCCCCTGGCCGCCGGTGACCGCCGTGATGGAGGAGAAGAACACCAGGAACGCGCCGGGGTGCTCCTTCGCCAGCTCCACCAGGGCCAGGCTGCCGTCGACCTTCGGCGCCAGCACGGCGTCGAAGACCGGGCGCGGCTTGTTGGCCAGGAACCCGTCGCCCGCCACGCCGGCGGCGTGGACGATGCCGCCGAGGGTGACGGCCTCCTCCCGCAGCCGGTCGCCCAGCGCGCGCACGTCGGCCTCCCGCGCCACGTCGCACACGACGTACTCGGCCCCGGCGACCTCCGCGACGCGTCGCGCGGTGAGGTCGTCCAGGGGCCGGCGGCCCAGCAGGAGGATCCGCGCCGCGCCCTGGCGCGCCATCTCCCCGGCCACGGCGAGGCCGAGGCCGCCCGCGCCGCCGGTGACCACGAACGTCCCGCCCGCGTACCGCGGCTCCGCCGCCTCCTCCACGTCGGCCTCCGCGTACCGCAGTCGGCGCAGGTGGGTGTCCGTGCCGCGGACGGCCCGCAGCGCGCCGCCCGCGTCGCCCAGCGCCTCCCGCAGCACGAAGTCCAGGTCGGCGTCCGCGCGGGCGTCCACCACGTCCACCCGCAGGTGCCGGTGCTCCTGCCCGACGACCTGCGCGAGCGCCTCGGTGGCGGCCGAGTGCGGGTCGGTGGGGCCGTCGCCCGGCACAACCTGCCAGGCGTCGCGGCCCAGGACCTTCAGGCCGTGCGCGAGCTTCACCCGGTGCGCCACGAACGCGCGGTACAGCTCGAACAACGCGTCCACGCCGACCGCCCGCCGGTGGGCGTGCCCGTCCGGCGCGGTGAAGTCGGTCGCGAACAGCACGCCCTCGACGCCCTCCCGCCGCAGCCGCTCGGCCAGCAGCGCCGCGCCGTCCTCGTCCGGCGCGAAGACGCCCCGGTCGGCGTCGGTCCGCTCGCCCACGTAGCAGGGGACGACCCGGTGCCCGAGCGCCTCGACGGCGGCGACCAGCCGCCGGCCGCCGGCGTTGTCCAGCACGACCGGGGCCCACACGGCGGACCCCTCGACCTCGGCGGGGACCCGCGGCACCGCCTGCCACTCCACTTGGAGGTACCGGCGCGGCCCGCCCAGGCTGAACCGCCGCCAGTCGACCTTCTTCACGGTGTAGTCGGTGATCCGCCCGAACGGCACGCCGTCGGCGTCGAGGAGGTCCACGTCGTAGGTGATCGTCTCGCCGTCGCGGCTGTCGTCGCGGACCGTGCGGATCAGCGAGTAGCACGTCTCCGGCATGGGCCGGTGCAGGACGATGCCCTTGTAGAGGTAGGGCAGGAACGTCTCGCCGCTGTTCTGCGAGATGAGGTTCACCGCGTTGTCCAGCTTGGCCGGGTGCAGGCCGAAGCCGTCGCCCGGCACGCCCTCCGGCAGCCGCAGCAGGGTCAGCGCGCCGGTCTCCTGCTTCCACACCGCGCGGACGTTGTCCCAGCGCGGGCCGAACTGGAACACGCCCGTGTCGGTCTCGGTGGGGTACGGGTCGGTCACCTCCAGCGCGGCGGCCTTGAGCGCTTCGACGTCCACGGCCTCGGCCGGGGGCTCGTCGCGCAGCGGGCTGATCCGGCCCTCGACGTGTGTGACCCACTCGCCGCCCTGGGCGCTGGCGACCCGGAACGAGTACCCGCGCCCGACCCGGTCCAGCGTGGTGCGCACGGTCGCCTCCTCGCCCTCCTCGACGGCGAGGGGCACCAGGAAGAACACGTTCTCGAACCGCATGCCGGCGGTGTTCTCCACCGCCGCGAGCGCGGCCCGCGCCATCTCCAGGTACGTCGTGCCCGGCACCACGGGCTTGTGGTCGATCCGGTGGTCGGACAGCACCCAGTGCCGGTCCACCGACAGCGTGTTCTCGAACACGACGCCGGCGTCCGAGCGGCCGACCTCCGTGCCCAGCAGGGGGTTCGCCTCGGCGGTGGCGAAACCGCGCACGCTCGTCCGCATGGGCTTGGCCCAGTGGCGGATCCGCTCGAACGGGTAGGTGGGCAGCGGCACCCGGCGGCGCGGCTCGTCGGCGTAGAACTCCGCGAAGTCGACCCGCGCGCCGCGGACGTAGGCGTCGGCCAGCCCGGTCAGCGCCTCCTGCCCGCCCCGCGCGCGGTACTCGGCGAGCTTCGCGTTGGCGGAGTCGGAGAGCCGCTTGGCGGTCTGGGCGGTGATGTCGCCGGGGCGCAGGTCGCCCCGCTTGTCGCTGACGACGGCGTGCACGCCGTGGAAGATGCCGCGCTGCGCGTCGGTGCCCAGGCCGCGCTGCCGCAGCCGGTCGACCGACTCGGCGAGCTGCTCCTTGGTCGCCGCGACGACCATGACGCGGTGCTCGTGGTGGCCGCGCCCGATGTTGGAGGTGTAGCAGATGTCGGCGAGCGACCACGGGCTGTCCGCCAGCACGGTCGCGTACGCGTCCAGCAGCCCGGTCAGGGCCGCCTCGGTCTTGGCGGTGACGGTGAAGCAGTAGCGCTCGCGCAGCTGCGGCTCGGCGCGGTAGCGCGGCGCCTCCTCCAGCACCATGTGGCAGTTCGTGCGGATGAAGCCGAACGAGCTGATCCCGGCCCGTCGCGGCTCGCCGCCGGTCTCCCACGGCACCAGGCGGTCGTTGACGTACAGCGGGCTGTCGGCGAAGTCGATGTACGGGTTGGGCACCTCGAAGTTCACCGAGGGCGCGAGCAGGCCGGACTCCAGCGACTTCACGACCTTGGCCAGCGAGGCGGAGCCGGACGCGGCCACCATGTGGCCCATCGTGGTCTTGAGGGAGCCGATGCCGCAGAACTGCCTGCGGTCGGTGTGCCGGCGGAACGCGTTGGACAGGCCCTTGACCTCGATCGGGTCGCCGAGCACGGTCCCCGTGCCGTGCGCCTCCACGTAGGTGATCGTCTCGGGCGGGACGTCGGCCTTGGCCCAGGCGTCGAGGATGACCCGCTCCTGCATCAGCGCGTTCGGTGCGGTGATGCTGTTGGACGTGCCGTCGTTGTTGATGGCGGACGCCTTGATGACGGCGCGGACGTGGTCGCGGTCGGCCAGCGCCTTCTTCAGCGGCTTGAGCAGCACGATGCCCGCGCCCTCGCCCCACAGCGTGCCGTTCGCGCGGGCGTCGAAGGTGCGCACGCTGTCGTCGCCGGAGACGACGCTGTCCATCGTCGCGCCGGACAGGAAGCTGGTCTTCGGCTCGCCGCCGGAGGACAGGTTGATGCCGCCCGCGAGCGCCATGTCGCACTCGCCCAGCAGCAGCGACTGGATGGCCTGGTGCACGCTGACGCTGCCCGCGGAGCAGGCGGTGTCGGTCATGAGGCACGGGCCCTTGAGGTCGAGCACGTAGGAGATGCGGCTGGCGACCATGCCCTCCCACGAGCCGGAGAGCTGCATCGGGTGCCGCTCGGAGAACATCCGGTAGTAGGAGTAGTTCGACTGGTCGCGGCCCAGGAACACGCCGGTCCGGGACCCGACCGCGCTGTCGCCGCCGTAGCCCGCGTTCTCCAGCGCCTCGTACGCCACTTCGAGCGCGATCCGCTGGTTCGGGTCCATGTAGTCGGCTTCCAGCGGCGGGATGCCGAAGAAGCGGGAGTCGAAGTGGTCGATCCGGTCCAGGTAGCCGCTCACGGAGTAGAGCCGGTCGAGGTCGGCCTCGTCGACCGGGCGGCCCAGCATGACCTCCGCGTAGTACGGGTTGCGGAGGATGTCGTACATGTCCTCCTTGCGCGACTGCGGGTAGTCGCGGATGCAGTCCCGGCCGACCTTGAGGAACTCCCAGAACTGGTCGACGTTCTTGGCCTCGGCGAAGCGCCCGGCCAGGCCGATGACCGCGATGTCCTCGTGGAGGTTCGCCTCCGACAGTTCCAGCAGCAGCCTCTTGGCGCGGTCGCGGTCGATCTGCTTGTTGACGAATTGCTCGAGGATGAAATCCTTCACGCTGCTCATCTGGTGTCCGTTTCCTCGAGAAGACCCCGCCCGTCTTCGACCGTGATCGCGCCCTGCTCCAGCAGGTCCAGCAGCTTGTCGATGTCGCCCTCGTCGGCCTTGGCCGCGGGCGGCGGTCCCGCGGCGGCCGGCTCGTCCGCCCGCAGCCTGGCCTTGAGGCAGGCCGCCTGGGCGGCGACGGTGGTGCACCGGAAGAGGTCCGTGATGTCCATCAGACCGGGGTAGCGCTCGTCGTAGAGCTTGAGCACCTGCGCGGTCAGCAGCGAGTTGCCGCCGAGGTCGCCGAACTCCTCGTGCGCGTCCAGCACGTCGAGGTCGAGCGCCTCCGCCCAGATCTCCGCGACGCCGCGTTCGAGGTCCCCGACGTCGTCCAGGCCGTGCAGCTCGACGGCCCGGCCGGCCGCGCCCCGCCCGGCCTCCCGCGGCGCCGGTCGGGCCGGCTTGCGCATCCGGCCCGGCATGAGCACCGGGACGGGGTCGGCGGAGGTCAGCAGGGCGTCGAGCAGGTCCACCGCCTCGGCGGTGTCCAGCGGCGGGAACAGCTCGTCCTCGTCGGCCGCGCCCATGCGCTCGGCGATGCCGGTCTCGCGCCACGCGGGCCACTGCACGCTCAGGCCGGGCAGCCGCTCGCGGTCGCGGCGCTGGGCCAGGCTGTCCAGCACCAGGTTCGCCGCGGTGTAGTCGGTCTGGCCCTGGTCGAGCAGGAGCCCGGCGATGCTGGAGAACGCGACGAAGTAGTCGGGCCGGTCGGTCAGCGTGGCCTCGTGCAGGTGCACCGCGCCCAGCGCCTTCGGCCGGTACACCGCCATGAACTCGTCGAACGCCTTGGTGAACAGGAACCCGATCCCCGGCCGGCCGGCGAGGTGCAGCACGCCGGAGATCCGGCCGTGCCGCTCCCGCACGTCCCCCACGGTGCGCTCGACGGCCTCGCGGTCGCCCAGGTCGAGCCGCAGCACCTCGAACACGTCCAGGTCGCGCTCGAACTCCGCCCAGTCGGGCCGCGTCGCGTCCGCCCGGTCGGAGCCCAGCAGCACGAGCCTGCGCACGCCGCGCCGCACCAGGTGCCGCGCCACGGCGGTGCCGAGGTCGCCCGTGCCGCCGGACACGAGGGTCACCCCGTCGCCGGGCAGGGGCGGCCGCTCGCCGTCGCTGGGCGGGATCGGCCGCCGCTTCACGTGCGGCTCGTGCGGCCGGCCGTCCCGGTACAGCAGGAACGGCGGCCGGTCGGCAGCCGTCGCCTCGGCCAGCAGCGCGGCCGGGCCGGTGCGCTCGTCGCTGTCCACGCAGCGGATGCCCAGCGCCTTGTACTCCAGCGCCGCGACGCGCATCAGGCCGAGCACGCCGGCCTGGCCGGGGTGGAGCGCGGACTCGTCGCCGGTGACGGCGAGCGCGTTGTGGGTGAGGACGAGCAGGCCGCCGGCGAACGCGAGCTGCCGGTCCGAGACGAGCTTGAGCAGGCCCAGCGCGCGTTCGACCGGCTCGCCGGTGGCCTGCGCGAGCGACGCGCCCGCGGCGGGCAGGCAGGCCAGCACGCCGAACGCGAACTCGCGCCGCTCGGCCACCCGCTCGGCCGCCGCCGCGTCCGGCACGGGGACGCAGTCGTAGCCGGACCTCTCCAGTTCGTCGCGCAGGCCGGCGAAGGCGTCGCCGAAGTCGCCGCACAGCAGCACGGAGCCGCTGCCCGGCCGCGCCGGCGCGGGCGGGGTGACGCGCCGGTACGCCTGGACGTACCCGTACTCGCCGGACCCGCGCACGTCGACGTCGGCCGCCGACTTGATGCGGTAGTTGTCCACCGTCAGCAGCACCCGGCCGGTCGGGTCGACCACGGTCACGTCGAACGCGTACAGCGCGCCGTCCACGGACTCCGGCCGCTTGCGGAAGTGCGCGAGCACGCGGGCGGGCAGCGAGTCGCGCACGGTCAGCACGCCGTACGAGAACGGCAGGTACAGCAGCTCCTGGTCGTGGACGTTGCTGGGCGCGTTGACCACCGTGTCGAACAGCGCGGGGTGCAGCGCGTAGTCGGCCAGCTCGGACCGGTACCGCGTGGGCAGCTCGAACTCGTACAGCAGCTCGGTCGCCCCGGCGTCGGCGTACCCGTCGCCGAGCGTCCCGGTCCAGCGGTCGCTGACGTCGAGCCCCTTGGCGTGGTCGGAGCCCGCGGGCTCGCGGAGCGGGTGGTCCAGCCGCCGCCGCAGGGCCTCGACGTCGAGCGGCGCGACCGCGTCCGGCACGGCGTCGCGGACCAGCTCGGCCCGCGCGTTCTCCACCCAGTCGCCGTCGGCGCCCCGGCTGGCGATGGTGACGGCGGTGACGTCGCCCCTGGCCTCGAAGAGGACGTGGACCTCCTTGTCCTCGCCGTCGGCGACCGCGAGCGGGGCGGCGAAGAGGACGTCGCGCAGCGTCACGTCCGACCCGGCCAGGCCGAGCCGCCGGGCCGAGGACACGACCAGCTCGACCAGACCCGTGCCGGGCAGCACGGCGACCCCGTGGATGCGGTGCTCGCCCAGCTCCCAGAAGCGCTCGGGCGCGAGCCGGCACACGACGATGTCGCGGTGCAGCGAGCGGACGACCTCCGCGCCGTCGGCCAGGCCGCGGCGGCCCTGGTCGGCGGGCTCGACCCAGCACCGGGACCGCTCGAACGGGTAGGTGGGCAGGGAGATCCGCCGGGCGTCGCGGGGCGCGAGCCGCCGCCAGTCGACGTCGGCGCCGCGGGTGTAGAGGGAGGCGAGCAGGCGCAGCGCCGCGCGGTCGGCGCCGGGGGCGACCGCGGCCGCGGCCCGCCGGTCCAGCTCGTCGCGCTCGGCGTGGGTGAGGTCGTGCGGCTCGCGCTTGTCGCCGCCGTCGAGCACCAGGCGGAACGAACCCCGGCTCACGTCCGGGTCCGCGACCTCGCCGTCCTCGACGAACCGCGCGAGCAGCGCGTCGAGTTCCGCGCGGGTCTCGAAGACGAACGCGGCGCGCACGCCGTGGTGCAGCCGGCCGACCGACGCGGTGAACGCCAGGTCGGCCGGGTCGACCTCGTGGCGGGCCAGGAACTCGCGGTAGCGCTCGGCCAGCCTGGTCAGCCCCTTGGCGTCGCGGGCGCTGAGCGGCAGCAGGCGGCAGGCGGGCGCGCGGTCGCGGGCCGGGACCGGGTCGGCGCTGCGCAGCACGAGGTGGCAGTTCGTCCCGCTCAGCCCGAAGCTGTTGATCCCCGCGTACAACGTCTCGCGCTCGTCGTCCGACCACGGCACGGTCCGGTCGTTGACGAACACGGGCGTCTGCGCGAACGCGATGTTCCGGTTGGGCTCCTCGAAGTTGAGGCTCGCCGGCAGGACGCGGTGCTTGAGCGACAGCACGAGCTTGGCCAGCCCGGCCAGGCCGGACGCGTTGTCCATGTGGCCGATGTTGGTCTTGACCGTGCCGATGCCGCAGAACTGCTTGCGCGCGGTCTGCCGGGCGAACGCCCGCTCGATGCCGCTGACCTCGACCGGGTCGCCGAGCCGGGTGGCGGTGCCGTGCGCCTCGATGTAGCCGATCTGCTCGGCCCTGACCCCGGCGTCGGCGAGGGCTTCGGTGATGAGGTCGGCCTGCGCGTCGGCGTTGGGCGCGGTGATGCCGTTGGACGCGCCGTCCTGGTTGACCGCGCCGCCCATGATCACCGCGTGCACGTTGTCGCCGTCGCGGCGGGCGCGTTCCAGCGACTTCAGCACGAACACCACGCAGCCCTCGGCGGTGGTCGTGCCGTCGCCGCGGCGGTCGAACGTCCGGGTGCGGTGGTCGCCGGACAGCGTGTCCTGGATGTCCTTGATGCCGATGCCGGACTCGTCGTCGGCGTCCACCGGGACGAGGTCGGTCTTCACCGCGCCGACGATCGCCATCGAGCACTCGCCGTGCTGGATCGCCCGGTACGCCGTGTAGGCGGCCACCAGGCCCGACGAGCAGGCGGTGTCGACCAGCAGCGACGGGCCGCGCAGGTTCAGCAGGTAGGCGATCCGGCTCGCGATCATCGAGCGGATGTTGCCCGCGACCGCGATCTCCGGCGCGCCGGGGTCGACCGCCTGGACCACCGCCCGGTAGTCCTCGCCGAAGTCGGCCGACATGCCCGCGTAGACGCCGACCTTCGCGCCGCCGAGGTCCTTGTTCAGGTAGCCGGCGTCCTCGAGCGCGGCCCAGGCGGTCTCCAGGAAGATCCGCTGGTTCGGGTCGATGGCCTTGGCCTCCTGCCGCGACAGCGAGAAGAAGCGGTAGTCGAACTCGGACACGCTGGGCAGGCGGGCGCCGCCGGAGTAGCGCTCGGCCGCGATCGGCAGCCGCACGCCGCGCGCGGCGAGGTAGGCGTCCACGTCGGCGCGCCGCTCGTCCGACAGGTCGCGGTACCCCTCTTCGCCGCGCAGCAGGCTCGCCCAGAACCGGTCGAGGTCCTCCGCCGCGCCGACCCGGCCGCTCATCCCGATGATGGCGACGGGTTCGGCCTTGCGGCGCGGGCTGGAGTGCGTGACGCGGACGTCGGTGTCGTCCGGCAGCCGCGTCAGGTCGAGGTCGTCGAGACCGGGCAGGGAGGTCATGTGGCGAGCGCCCCCGCGATCGTCCGGAGGCCGGTCTCGCCGGTGCGCCGCAGGATCGACCCGACGCGGTCGCGCTGCTCGTCCTCGGGCACCTGCTTGGTCCTCATGATGGTGAGCAGCAGGTCCAGCGCCGTCTGCTTCTGCTCGTCGGAGAGCGTGTCCTGGTCGAGCTTGGCGAGGTCCTGGAGCTTGCGGTACGGCACGACGACGCCGTTGTGGTACTCGTCGGAGTCGAAGTTCCGGTTCCGGGTGGCCGCCGCGGCGCCCAGGCACAGCCCGACCAGCCCCGGCTCGCTCTTCTTCAGCTCGACGAGCCGGTCGAGCACCGCGCGGACCCGCTCGGGCTCCTCGTCCAGGCTGTGCACCTCGCCCGTGCCGACGGCGCCGGTGAGCATCTTCTTCAGCACCTGCTTGGGGCCGACCTCGATCCACACCGCCGCCTTGCGCGCCACCAGGGACGACACGATGGCGCTCCAGCGGACGGGGCTGGTGAGCTGGACGGCCAGCGCCTGCCGGATGTCCTGCGGGCTCCCGTGCACCTCGCCGGTGACGTTGCTGTAGACCGGCACGGCGGGTTCGGCGAACTCGACCTCGTCCAGCGCCTTGGTGAACGCGGGCAGCGCGTCGGCCATGAAGGTGCTGTGGAACGCGCCGGCCACGTTGAGCTTGACCACCTTCGCGCCGCGGTCCTCCAGGTGCGCGGTCACGCCCTTGAGGTCGTCCAGCGTGCCCGACAGCACGGTCTGCGCGTCCGCGTTGTAGTTGGCGACCTGCACGTCGTGCCCGGCGGAGTTGAAGTCCTCGACGCACTTCTCCACGTCGGCGACCGGCATCCGCACCGCGGCGACCATGCCGGTGCCGCTGTCCGCGACGCAGCTCTCCATCGCCTCGCCGCGCACCTTGACCAGCCGCACGGCGTCCTCGAAGGTCAGCGCGCCCGCCGCGGCCAGCGCGGTGATCTCGCCGAGGCTGTGCCCGGTCATGTACGAGACCGGGATCCGGCGGCCCTCGGTCATCACCTCGTACATCGCGTAGCTGAGCACCAGCAGCGACACCTGGGCGAACCGGGTCCTGGTCACCTCGGCGGGCGGCGCGGTGAAGCACAGGTCCGCCAGCGAGTAGCCGACGATGTCGGACGCCTGCTCGAAGCGGTCCCGCACGACGCGGTTCTCGTCGAACCACTTCTTGCCCATGCCCGCGAACTGGGAACCCTGCCCCGGGAACACGATCACGAGATCCTTCATGACTGCACCTTCTCCTTCGACGCGGGCGGGGCCAGGGCTCCGAGGACCTTCACGTGGCCGCCCAGCAGCTGTTCCACCCGCGCGGGGTCCACCTCGCGGGCGTAGTCGATCCGGACCGCGACGGGGTCGGACGCGACGTCGACGGCGAGCACGAGGTCGAAGTGGCCGAGCAGGTCGGCCTCCGCGACCAGCCGGGCGCCGCCGCACGCGACGGACACGGTGCGGTCGACGCCGCGGCAGGCGACGAACCGCTCGAGGTCGAGCCGGTCGTTGCGGTCGCGCTGCCGCCGGTAGTCGGCCAGCACCTCGGCGAGGTCCGCCTTGCCGGCGAAGTCGAACCGCACCACGACCACGCGGCGGTCGTCGTCCACGACGCACAGCGAGACCTGGTCCTCGCCGAGGATCTTGTTGAGCGTGACCGCGAGCGCGACGTGCGCCAGGTCCTCTGGCCCGTGCGCGCCGTCGCCCAGCCGTGCCAGGGCCTGCGCGGTGCGCGCGGGCAGCGCGGCCTCCACCCGGCCGTCGGCCTCGGCGCCGCCGGCGAACCACGACTCGGGCAGCCGCACGCCGAACCCGGTCAGCAGCGCGTCGCCGTCGTCCCGGCCGAGCCGCGACTCCAGGTGCTTGCGCAGCTTGTCGATCGTCGGGTTCGCGAACAAATCGCTCACGTCGAGCAGGCCGGGGAACTGCCGGTGCAGCTCCTCCAGCAGCAGGACCAGGCTGAACGAGTTGCCGCCGAGGTCGAAGAAGCTCTCGTCGGAGCCGATCGGGATGTCGCCGAGGACCTTGCGCCACGCCGCGACCAGCTGCTGCGCCACGCCCGTGCGCGGCTCGTCGGCGCGCTCGACCTCCGGCGCCGGCTGGTCGGCCCGCGCCTCCAGCGCCCGGCGGTCCACCTTGCCGCTCGTGGTCATCGGGATGTCCGCCACCGGGGCCAGGGTCGCGGGGACCATGTAGTCGGTCAGGCGCTCGGCCAGCCAGTCCCGCAACACCTCCGGCGCGAGGTAGGCGCCCTCGCGCACCTGGTAGAAGCCCCGGATGACCTGGCCGCCGCCGGGCAGCTCCCGCACGATCACCGCCGCGCCGGTCACCAGGTCGTGCCCGGTGATCGCCAGCTCGATCTCGCCCAGCTCGACCCGGTAGCCGCGGATCTTCACCTGGTCGTCCACCCGGCCCAGGCAGTGCACCTCGCCGTCGCGCCACAGCGCGCGGTCGCCGCTGAGGTAGATCCGGCCGTCCCCGAACGGGTTCGCGCGGAACCGCTCGCGGGTCAGCTCGGGCCGGTGGAGGTAGCCGGGCGACACGCCGAGCCCGCCGATCCACAGGTTCCCCGCCACGCCCTCGGGCACCAGCCGGAGGTTGTCGTCCAGCACGTAGAACGTGGTGTTGGCGATCGGCGTGCCGATGGTGACGGCGTCGGCGCCGCCGGTGAGGTCCTTGGCGCTGGACCAGATGCAGGTCTCGGTCGGGCCGTAGACGTTGTGGACCTCCAACGACTCGTGCTCGGCCAGCCGCGGCAGCAGGTCCTCCGGGAACGCCTCGCCGCCGACGATGAGCTTGTCCAGCCGGGCGAGGGCGCGGTGGGCGGCGGCGGGGTCGGCGAACAGCAGGCGCAGCCGGGTCGGCGTCATCTGGAGGTACTGGACGCCGTTGGCGACGACGAACTCGGCGATGTCCGCGGGCGTGCGGACCTCCGCCTCGCCCGCCACCACGACCGTGCCGCCCTTGGCGAGGGTCAGCAGCGTCTCCAGCAGGAAGATGTCGAACGACGGGGTGGTGAGGCAGCCCACCGCCCTGTGCTCGGCCCACCCCAGCGCCTCGGGCATCCCGACCAGGAAGTTCGCCAGCGACCCGTTCGTCACCGTGACGCCCTTGGGCGTGCCGGTCGAGCCCGACGTGAAGATGACGTACGCCAGGTCGTCCGGGCCGGTCCGCGCCGCGGCGGGCACGCCGCCGTCGAGCGGGCCGCCCTCCCCCGGCACCAGCGCGCGGTCGCCGAGGTCCACCGCGGCGGCCAGGTCCGCGCCGCACACGACCTTCTTCGGCTCGGCGGTGTCGATCACCAGCCGCAGCCGCTTCGCCGGGTCCTTCACGTCCATCGGCAGCCACGCCGCGCCGATGCGGTTGACCGCGAGCATCAGCGTGACCAGCTCGGGCGACGGCGGCAGCAGGAGCCCGACCAGGTCCCGCTCCCCCACGCCGTGCGCGCGCAGCCAGCCGGCGGACCGGTCCACCCGCTCGGCCAGCTCGGCGTAGGTGACCTCCTGGCCGCCGAACCGGATCGCGGGCCGTCCGGCGTGGTCGCGCAGCGCCGCGTCGAACACCGCGGCGAGGGTCGGCACGTCCGCGACGACCGGCCCGGCGCCCCACGCCAGCAGCCGCTCCCGGGTCTCGTCGGCCAGCCGGGACAGCTCGTCCACGGTTTGGTCGGGCTCGCGCACGACACGCGCGACCAGGTCCACGAACTGCTCGGCCAGCCCGGTCATCCGCCGCTCGCCGTACACGCCGGAGAAGTTCAGGTCGCCGAACAGGCCGCCGTCGCGCTCGGTCAGCTCCAGCGACAGCGCGAACATCGAGCGCGGCACGCCGAAGTCCTCCGACGTGCCCTCGACGTCGCCGAACCGACGCACCCGCTCGCGGGCGTTGGTGAAGGTGAACATGACGTCGAACAGCGCGTTGCGCCCGAAGTCGCGGTCCAGGTCCAGCTCCTGGACCAGCACGTCGTAGGAGTACGACGAGTGGTCCACCGCCGCGAGGCTGGTGTCGCGCACCGCGTGCAGCAGGTCCGGCACGCGGGTGTCCGCGGTCGGCCGGATCCGCAGCGGCAGGGACTGGGCGAACATGCCGACGGTGCCGTCGAACGAGCCGATGATGCGCTGGTCCAGCGGCACGCCGACGCACAGGTCGTCCGAGCCCGTGGCGTGGGCGAGCAGCACCGACCACAGCGACAGGTAGAAGATGAACGGCGTGGTGCGGTGCCGCTCGATCACCGCCTTGGCCGCCCGGTGCAGCTCGTCGTCGATCCGGAAGTAGTGGTGCGTGCCGGTGAAGTCGTTCACCAGCGGGTACGGCGAGTCGGTCGGCAGGTTCAGCGGCGGCGGCACGGTCTCGAACTCGCGCAGCCACCACCGGCGGTGCTCCTGGTACGCGGGCGAGGCGGCGGACCGGGCCTGCTGCCGCACGAACGCCGCGTAGCCGTCGGACCGCACGTCGGCCAGCGCGCCGCGGGCGAGGTGGTCGGCGAGGTCGCCGAGGATGATGTCGATGGACGCGCCGTCGGCCACGATGTGGTGCAGCGACAGCACCAGGTGGTGCGTGCCGTCCGCGTCGATGACGATCCCGCAGCGCCACAGCGGCGGCCGGGCCAGGTCGAACGGCCGGTTCATCGCCGCGACGACGTCCTCGGTGCGCAGCGCGGGGTCGCGCCGGTGGTCGAAGACGTGGAACTCGGGCGTGACCTCGGCCGAGACGCGCGCCTTGATGTCGGTCGCGTCGATCTCGTAGTACGCGCGCAGCTTCTCGTGCTTGCGGGCGATCGCCGCGAACGCCTCGGCCAGCCGCCCCGGGTCGACCGGGCCGTCGAAGCGCAGGCCGGTCACGATCTGGTACGCCTCGTTGCCGCCGCGCATCCGCGACAGCACGTAGACCCGCTTCTCCTGCTCGGACACGGCGGTGGCGTCGAGCGGTTCGAGGCCCGCGCCCCGACGCGCGCCGGACGGCAGGCCGCGCGGCGCGGTCGAGGTCGCCCGCCGGAAGTCGAACCCGCCGGCGCGCAGCGCCTCGACGCTGGTGCGGATGACCTCGAAGATGCGGTCCTGGTGCTCCCGCGTGTGCGCCAGGGAGAAGTACGCGGTCCGGCGCTCCCACACGTAGACGCCGTGGAACACCATGAGCTTGAAGAACAGGTTGAGCGTCAACGACATGTCGGTCATGTCGCGCGGCACGACCGTCTCGTACTTGTAGAGCGACGCGAAGTGCGACACCTTCAGCGGCACTTCCTCCGCCTCGAAGTAGTCGTTCACGCGACGCGCGAAGTCGGCCGTGAGCCGGTTGA
This sequence comes from Actinosynnema sp. NPDC004786, assembly GCF_053601135.1. Classification (NCBI taxonomy): domain Bacteria; kingdom Bacillati; phylum Actinomycetota; class Actinomycetes; order Pseudonocardiales; family Pseudonocardiaceae; genus Actinosynnema; species Actinosynnema sp. NPDC004786. The sequence goes on from NZ_JBSGBG010000031.1 coordinate 51,671, forward strand.
CGGCGGCCAGCTCCTCCTCGCCGTGGTCGCGCAGGTAGGTCAGCGCGGCCTTGCAGGCGGCCATCGTCAGCGGGTGCTTGCAGAACGTCCCGGCGAAGAACGTGGTGGGCACGGCCGGCTTGGAGTCGTCCACGTCCGACCACGCGCCGCCGTCCACGGCGTCGAGGTACTTGCTCTTGCCGGCGATGATGCCGATCGGCATCCCGCCGCCGACGAGCTTGCCGTACAGCGACATGTCGGACTCGACGCCGAAGTGCTCCTGCGCGCCGCCCAGCGCGATCCGGAAGCCCACGATCATCTCGTCGAAGATCAGCGCGATGCCGTGCTCGGTGCAGATCCGACGCAGCTCCCGCAGGAACTCCGTCGGCTGGAGCGTCGGGTTGCGCGACTGGACCGGCTCGACCAGCACGGCGGCCAGCTCGGAGCCGTGCCGGCGGATGCGGTCCAGCGACTCGGCGCTGCCGTAGGTGAGCACCATCGTGTCGTCCACCGCCGACTGCGGGATGCCGATCGAGGTGGGGATGCTGTCCTCGCCGTCGGCCTCGGCCAGCACGGCGTCGTAGCTGCCGTGGAAGGAGGTGAGGAACCTCGCGATCTTGTCCCGGCCGCTGACCGCGCGGGCCAGCCGCACGGACACCATCACGGCCTCGGTGCCGGTGTTGCAGAACGCGACCCGCTCCGCGCCGGTCATCTCGTGCACCAGCTCCGCGACCTCGCCCGCCACCCGGTTCTGCGGACCCAGCTCGTAGCCGCGGTCGAGCTGGTCGCGCACGGCGTCGACGATGAAGTCCGGCTGGTGGCCGAAGAAGTGGACGCCGTAGCCCATCGCGGTGTCGATGTACTCGTTGCCGTCCACGTCCCAGAAGGTCGCGCCGCGCGAGCGGGCCGACACGACGGGGTAGACCGTCTCCTTGATGCTGGGGTTGAAGTTGAGCGAGGCGATCCAGTCGGCCAGCACCTCGCGGTGCTCCCCCGCGTACTGCTTGGACGTCGGGGTCTTCGCGGTGAACCGCGCCACGAAGTCGCGGATGAACCCGGCCTGCTCGTCGGTGAGCCGGTCGTCGGTCAGCTCGATGTTGTTGGTGTAGGTGCCCACCTTGCGCGCCGGGGCCGCCGGGCGGCGCTTCTCCGCCTTCGGGGCCGCGGCCGGGTTCAGGGCCGGGGTCGGGTTCAGGGCCGGGGTCGGGTTCAGGGCCGGGGTCGGGTTCAGGGCCGGGGTCGGGTTCAGGGCCGGGGTCGGGGTCGGGGCTCCGGTCGCCGTGCCCGCGAGCACGTCCAACTGCTGCTGCATGATCTCGAGCTGCGACCGGATGATGCCCTCGATGCCGGGCGCCGGCGCGGCGGCCCCGACCTCGGCCCGGACCGGCGACGCCACGGCGACCGGCGGCGGGGTCGCGGCGGCGACGGGCTCGGCGGGGAGCGCCGCCGGGACCGCCTCGGCGGGGCGGTGCTTCAGCACGAAGTCGGCCAGCAGCCCCGGCGTGTAGAGGGACTCGAAGAACGCCTTGATCGGGATGTCGAGCGCGTACTCGGCCTCGACGCGCTTGCCGAGCTGGACGAGCATCAGCGAGTCGATGCCCAGGGCGAACAGCTGGACGGACTCCTCGATCGCGTCCACGGCCACGCCGGTGACCTGGCTGATGACCTGCTTGACGAACGCGACGACTGCTTCCCGCTCGGCCATGCGCCGCACACCGGTCCTCTCCGCCTCGACGACGACGGGTCGCGCCGCCTCACCGCCCTGCTGCCCGGACCGGTCGGAGTACCAGGTCCGACGCCGGTCGAACGGGGTGTGCGGCAGGTCGCGGACGAGGGCGCCGGAACCGCCGCCGGGCAGCCTGGTCCACTCCAGCGAGCGGCCCTGCTCCCACAGCACCGCCGCGCTCTCCAGCAGCTGCCGCGTGTCCGAACGCCCCTTGCGCAGGCTCGGCACGACGATCGCGTCCGGGTGCTCCTGCGCGATGAGGCCGCCGACCGTGGCGGTGGCGCCGATCTCGAGGAAGACGCGTGCGCCGCCCGCGACCGCGCCGGCCACCGCCGCCCGGAACAGGACGGGCTCGACCAGGTGCTCGCTCCAGTACCGCGCGTCGATCGGCGCGTCGGCGGCGACGGGCCCGCCGGTCCGCGCGGAGAACCACGGGACGGCGGGCGGGTCGAACGCGTGGTGCCGGATCTGCTCGTGCAGGTCCCGCGCGGCCTGGGCCATGCGCGCGGAGTGGTACGGGTGCGAGACGTCCAGGCGCTCGGTGAAGACCCGCTGCCTCCGGGCGGCCTTGAGCACCGCCGCCAGGCTGTCGGCCGGGCCCGCCACCGTGGTGTTCTCGGCCGCGTTGACCGCGGCGACGGAGACGTCCGGGAAGTCGGCGAGCAACCGCTCGGCCTGCTCCCGCGAGCACAGCAGCGTGGCCATGGAGCCGTCCACCCCGGACGCCTCCACGACCCGCGCCCGGCGCGTGACCAGGTCGACCGCCTGGGTGAGGCTCATGACCGACGCGAAGCAGGCGGCCGCGTACTCGCCGATGCTGTGGCCGATCACGGCCGACGGCGTGACGCCGAGCGCCTGCCAGTACCGCGCGAGGGCCAGCTCGACCGCGAAGATCATCGGCTGGGTGTGGCGCGGCGACCGGAACGGCTCCTCGTCGTCGCCGAACATGGCCTCGACCGGCGACACGTCGCCGATCCGGCGGAACACCCGGTCGATCTCGTCCAGCTCGTCGCGGAACAGCGGGGCGTGCTCGTACAGCTCCCGCGCCATGCCCGGGTACTGCGTGCCCTGGCCGGCGAAGACGAACACCTGGCCCGAGCCCGCCTGGTCACGGGTCTCCAGCGCGCCCAGCGCGGCCTCGGCCGCGGCCGGGATGCCGGCCACCGAGTCGCAGACCAGGGCCGCCCGGTGCCGCAGGGCGGCCCGCCGCTCGCCCAGCGTGTGCGCGATGTCGGCGAGGTCGGCGGTCGTGCCCGCGCTCCACTCGGCCAGGTTCCGCAGCGCGGTGCGCAGCGCGGCGTCCGACTTCGCGGAGACGGGCAGCAGGCGGGCCAGGCCGGGCGTCGGCCGCGTGGCGCGCGGCTTCGGCCGGTACTCCTCCACGATCATGTGGGCGTTGCTGCCGTTGATGCCGAAGGAGCTGATGCCGGCGCGGCGGACGCCGCCGACCGGCTCCCACGGCACCTCGTCGGTCACGACCTCGATCGGGATGGCGTCCCAGTCGATGAGGCGGTTGCCCTCGCGGAAGTGCAGCGTGGCCGGGAGCCTGCCGTGCCGCAGGGACACGACCACCTTGCACAGCGCGGCCATGCCCGCGGCGGACTCCAGGTGGCCGAGGTTGGACTTGACGCTGCCGACGCGCAGCTTGTCCCGCCGGCCCGCGAACACCCGGGCCAGGGCGTTGACCTCCTGCGGGTCGCCGATCGGCGTGCCGGAGCCGTGCGCCTCGACGTAGGAGACGTCCTCGATGCCGACGCCCGCCTCGGCCATCGCGGCCTCGACCACGCGCTGCTGCGCGGTGCCGCTCGGCACGGTGAACCCGCCGCCCCCGCCGTTGTGGTTGACGGCGGAGCCGCTGATGACGGCGAGGACGTCGTCGCCGTCGCGCTCCGCGTCGGACAGCCGCTTGAGGATGACGACCGTGCCGCCCTCGCTGCGGATGTAGCCGTCGGCGCCGTCGTCGAAGCTGCGGCACCGACCGGTCGGGGACAACGCCTGCAGCCGCGACCACGACACGTGGCCCTCCGGGCTGAGGATCAGGTTCACCGCCGCGGCCACTACCACGTCGCAGCCGCCCTGCTTCAGCTCGCGGCCCGCCTGGTGCAGCGCGTACAGCGAGGACGCGCAGGCGGCGTCGATCGCCTGGCTGGGGCCCTCGAAGCCGTAGGTGTAGGAGATCCGGCCGGCCGCCGAGTTCGCCATGTTGCCGGTGTAGCTGTAGCGCTCGGCCGGGTGGCCGAGGTTCTTGCCGACCTGGACGTAGTCGTTGGTGTAGATGCCGACGAACACGCCGACGCGGCGGTCGCGCCCGGCGGTGGTCGGGTCCATCCCGGCGTCTTCGAGCGCTTCCCACGTCAGCTCCAGCAGCAGCCGCTGCTGGGGGTCGATCGACTCGGCCTCGGCGGGCGAGATGTTGAAGAACAGCGGGTCGAACTGGTCCACCTGGTCGAGGTAGCCGCCCTGGGTGGTGGTGACCTCGCCGGTGTCGAGGTCGCTGTGCGCCCACCGGTCGGCGGGCACCTCGCGCACCACGTCGACCTTGCCGCTCAACGTCTCCCAGAGCTGGTCGCGGGTCTCGATGCCGCCGGGCAGCCGGAACGCCATGCCGACCACCGCGAGCGGCTCGGCGGCGAACGCGGCCGCGGGCATCGGCTCGGCGCGGGACGCGGCCGGCGCGCGGACCTCGCCGACGCGGCGGCCCAGCTCGTCGGTGAGCGCGTTCGCGGTGGGGTGGTCGATGATGAAGGTGCTCTCCAGCGAGACGCCCAGCTCGCGCGCGAGCCCGCTCTGGAGCTTGATGAGCTGCATCGACGTGCAGCCCAGTTCGAACAGGCTCTTCTCGTAGTCGTCCTGGCGCAGGTCACCGGCGATGCCCAGCACGTCCGCGACGTGCCGCGACACCAGGCCCGCCAGCGACCCGCGGTCGGCGGCCGGGACCGGCTCGGCGGCGCGGGAGCCGGCCGCGCCCGGCGCGTCCAGGTCGGGCAGGTCGATCGCCCGGCCGCCGGCGAGCAGCGGCTCCCAGTCGACCGGCAGGCCGCTCACGTACGCCTCGGCCAGCGAGGTCAGGAAGTGCTCCAGGCCCTGCTCGTCCCGCCGCAGCGAGGTGAGCACCGGCACCTCCACGCCGACGTCCTCGGCGGTCTGGCGCAGCGCCAGCGTCAGCACGGGGTGCGCGGTGACCTCGATGAACGCCTGGTAGCCGTCGGCCAGCATGGCCCTGGTCGCGCTCTCGAAGAGCATCGGCTGGCGCAGGTTGCGGTACCAGTACTCGGCGTCCAGCCCGGTGGTGTCCACCACCGCGCCCGCCTTGCCGGAGTAGAACGGGATGTCGGACGCCCGCGGGGTGATCGACGCCAGCGAGGCCAGCACGGTGTCCCGCACCTCCTCGACCCGCGGCGAGTGGGCGGCCAGCGGCACGGAGGTCACGTGGGCGTAGACGCCCGAGGCGCGCAACCGCTCGGCGGCGAGCGCGAGCACGTCGCGGTCGCCGGAGACCACCACCGTGCGCGGCGCCATGATGCCCGAGACGTCCACGTCGTGGCCGTGCTCGGCGAACCACGCGACCACGTCGTCCACCGGCAGCGCCACCACGGCCATGCCGCCCCGGCCGGCCAGCGCGGACTGCGCGCGGCTCCACAGCACGGCGGTCTTGGCCGCGTCGTCCAAGGACAGCGCGCCGGAGACGAAGGCCGCGGCGGCCTCGCCGATGCTGTGCCCCACGACCGCGTCCGGCCGGACGCCGTGCGACCGCCACAGCTCGGTGAGCGACACCATGATCGAGAACAGCACGGGCTGCACGACATCGGTCTGCTCGTACAGGTCCGCCGCGTCCGACCGCAGCACGTCGACCAGCGACCAGTCCACGTGCGGCGCGAGGGCGTCGGCGCAGTCCCCGATCCGCCGCGCGAACACCGGCGCGGAGTCGAGCAGCTCGGCCGCCATGCCCGGCCAGATCGCGCCCTGGCCCGGGAACACGAACGCGGTGCGGGTCACGGCGGCGGCCGTGCCCTCGACCACGTCCGGGCTCGGCCGGCCCTGGGCGAGCAGGTCCAGCGGCCCGGCGAAGTCGTCGCCGCGGCCCAGCAGCACCGCGCGGCGCGCGTGCGGCGGTCGGGCCGCCAGCGCGCGGCCGACGTCCCGGGGGTCCGCGGCCGTGCCGCCGACGAAGTCGCGCAACCGGCCGGCCGCCTCGCGCAGCGCCCGCTCGTCCGGCGCGCCCAGGATCCAGGGGATCGTCATCGCCGCCTCACCACCCGGCCACGCGGGGTGCTTGCCATGACGGCCTCCGGGGTGCTCGCGACGCGCGGGATCTGACAAGGTTCATGGGCCTAGTTCTTCCTGGCGAACTTCTTGTAGCCGAAGTCGGCGATCATGATCTGCTGCAACTGCGACGTGCCCTCGATGACCTCGAGGATCTTCGCCTCCCGGAACAGGCGTTCCGCCGGGTAGCCCGACCAGCACCCGTTCCCGCCGAGCACCTGGACCGCGTCCGCCGTCGCGCGTTGCGCGATCGTGGACGAGAAGTACTTGGCGACGTTGGTCTCCATGGCCGCGTCGGCGCTGCGCCGGGCCAGGAACCCGCCGGCGCGGCGGCACAGCTCGCGCGCGGCGGCGACGTTCGTGACCGCGTCCGCGACCATCTTCTGCACGAGCTGCTGCGTGCCGATCTTGACGCCGAACTGCTCGCGTTGCGTCGCGTAGGAGCACATCTCCTCCAGCGCCGCCTGCGCCAGCGCGACGCCGGCCCACGCGATGCTGTACCGGCCGTGCAGCAGGGCCGTGTTCACCACGAAGCCGAAGCCCGCGCCGATGCCCGCGACCAGGTTCTCCGCCGGCACCTCGACGTCGGCGAAGGCGACCTCGGCGATATGCGTGGCGCGGTTGCCCAGGAACCCCGACATGGGGCGGGTTTCCACGCCCGGCGTGTCGCGGTCCACGACGAACGCGCTCGTGACGCCGTCGTCGGAGGCGATCACCAGGAACAGGTCGGCGATCCCGGCGAAGGAGATCCACTTCTTCCGTCCGTTGAGGACGAACGTGTCGCCCTTCCTGGTGTAGGTCGTGGCGACCGCGGCGGCGTCGGAGCCCGCGTTCTCCTCGGACAGCGCGAAGCAGCCGATCCTCTCGCCGCGCGCCAGGGCCGGCAGGTACTTCTCCTTGAGCCGCTTGGACCCCAGTTCCAGCAGCGTCCCGGCCACGATCGAGGTGTGGACGGTCAGCAGCGCCCGCGTGGAGGCGCACGCCTTGCCGATCACCTCGGTCAGCTCGCCGTACGCCAACGGGTCCAGGCCGAGGCCGCCCCACTTCTCGGGGACCGACGCGCCGAGGAGCCCCTCCTCCGCCATCCTGCGCACGACGTCGCGCGGCAGCCGCTCGTCGCGGTCGAACTCCGCGGCCCGCGGCGCCAGCTCGGTCTCGGCGAAGGACCGGGCTCTGGCGATGACGTCGGACCGGTCCGCGTCACTCACCCGACGCGCTCTTCAGTTCGCCGACCATGTCCGCGAGGCGGCGGACCGAGCTGAAGTTCCGCAGCACGATGTAGTCGTCCGGCACCTCGACGTCGAACGTGGACTCGACGTAGTGCAGGAGCTGCATGGCGAACAGCGACGTGAAGAAGCCCCGCTCGAAGATGTTGTCCTCGTCGTCCAGCTCGACGTCCTTGAACGCGGTCATGTTGTCCCGCAGGTAGGCCCGGATCCGGGTCGCGGCGTCCGCCACCGTGACGTCTGCCATGTTCACCACCGCCTCGTCATGCATCGATCTCGACCTTGATGTACTCGGGGTATTCCTGGCGGACCGCGAGGTCGTGCTCGTACAGGTAGTCGCTGCCCTCCTGCCACACCACGCGGAAGTTGGCGAGCTGGTAGGTCAGCAGCATCTGGCGGTTGCGGTCCGTGCGGCGGAAGCGGGCGAACAGGCGCTTGCCGTGCTCGGCGGCGCGCTTCAGCAGGAACGACAGCAGGACCGTGCCCACACCCTTGGACACCGTTCGGCAGGACATCAGCAGGAGGTTGATCGTCCAGCGGTCGTCCTGCTTCTCCACCAGGGCCATGCCGATCTTGCCGTACGAGCCGTAGCGGTCGGTCAGCTCGCACACCCACAGGTCGTGGTCCGGGCTGCGCATCAGCTCGTCCAACTGCTCGTACGAGTACTGGATGCCGGTCGAGTTGAGCTGGTTGGTGCGCTCGGTCAGCTCCTCCAGGCGCAGCAGGTCGTCGTCCTTGGCGCGGGAGATCGAGAAGATCATGCCGAGGCTGCCCAGGAACTCGTCCGCCGCGCCCTGGTAGTCCAGCTCGGCCTCGTTGCGCGCCTGGTCCTCCAGGTACATGAGGCGGCGGCGGCTCGCGTCCGCGGTCACGACCTTGGGGCTCAGCCGGGGCATCGACAGCAGGCCGCCCAGCTCGGCGGAGTCGACCGTCTCGACCTCGGGGTGGGCGAAGGCGACCTCGTCGCGCTCGAACGGCTGGTCGTCCACGAACAGGATCGTGTCGATGCCGATGTTGAGCTTCTCGCGGATCGCGGCGACGGAGCTGGACTTGCTGTTCCAGTTGATCTGCGGGTACAGGAAGTACTCGGCGAGGCCCAGCTCCTCCAGCTTGCGCATCGCGTCGTCGTGGTTGTTCTTGCTGGCGACCGACTGGAGGATGCCGCGGGCGTCCAGCGCCTTGACCAGGTCCACCACCCCGTCGCGCAGGACGAGGTCGTCGCCCGCGGAGAGGGTGCCGTGCCACAGCGTGTCGTCGAGGTCCCACACGACGCACTTGACCATCTTCATGTTTCGACGTCCCCCAACATGATCACTGCCCCGGCGTCCGCGCGGGTCAGTGCTTCGAGTACGTGTAGAACCCCTGGCCGCTCTTGCGGCCGAGCAGGCCGGCGGCGACCATCTTCTTGAGCGTCGGGCAGCACCGGAACTTGCTGTCCTGGAACTCCTCGTAGAGCACGTTCAGGGAGTTGACGACGGTGTCGAGGCCGATCAGGTCGGCGGTCTCCAGCGGACCCATCTTGTGCCCGTAGCCGAGCTTGAAGATGGCGTCCACCTGCTCGGGCTCGGCGACGCCGTCGTGCACCAGGAACGCCGCCTCGTTCATGAACAGGTGCGACAGCCGGTTGGAGACGAAGCCGGGCATGTCGTTGACCACGACGGCGCGCTTGCCGAGCGACCCGACGAACTCCTCGGCTTGCTTGATCGTGTCGTCGGAGGTGTGGAAGCCGCGCACGACCTCCGCGCACTCCAGCAGCGGCACCGGGTTCATGAAGTGGATGCCGACGACGTTGTCGGGGTGGGCGGTGGCGGCGGCGAGCTTGGTGATGGAGATGCAGCTCGTGTTCGCGGCGATCTTGACGTCCGGGCCGCAGACGTCGCGCAGGCGCAGGTACAGCCGCTCCTTCGCGGCCAGGTCCTCGACGATGTTCTCGACGACCCAGTCCACCCGGGCCAAGTCGGCGAGGTCGGCGGTGAAGCGGATGCGGCCGAGGACGTCGTCGGTCTTCCAGGAGGCCGTGGCCGGGGACATCATCCGGAACTCGCGGACGAGCCGGCGGACGTCCCGGGGCGCCGCGGCCAGCACGTCGGGATCGTGATCGGACAGCACCACGTCGTACCCGTTGGCGGCGCACGTGATGGCCACGTCCTTGCCCATCACGCCCGCCCCGATGACCCCTACTGTCGCCATTCCCCAACTACCCCTGTAATGAAGGAAGGGTGCGCCCGGGCGCCCTCGAACGTCCCCGCACGCACATTCTTTTTTCGCGCGCGCCGCCCATCGACGTGATGCCAATGGCTGACAAGACGCCGACGCGTGCTTCGCGCCCGATTACACCGTCCTTCGGACCCACCCAATCCGAAATATGCGGACGCAGCCTGCCCGAACCATGCGAGATCAACCCCTTCCCGGACCTCTCGCCCGTTGGGAGGCTTTCACTACGCCGTTTGCACGCTACGTCCGATTCGTACGTTCCGTGCCAGGGAGAATACACAGAACGCCGCAGGCACGTAAAGGTTTCACCGAAGCTACCGCAGGTAGTCGCACGATTGCGGCCTGTGCGTGCGGGACATTCACCGGACCGACCGAGAAGTCATGCCGTGAAGGAGGCCGGCGGGGTCGATCGGCGCTGTTGATCTTGGTTCTCGCCACGCCACATTGCCGACAGGAGCGAGAAGTTGATCTTGATCTGCGTTAGGCCGACCCGTCTGGACTGGCCAAACACCGGCACCGGCACCACATTCCTCGCACCGGAGAAAATCCGGAAAAGTCTCACATTCGGGCGGGTGCCGGCCGCGGTCCCGGACGATCACCGCCTGCGGGAACGAGCGCGGCCGACCTGCGATCCGACTGCCTGACAGTGGCTTTGACCTGCGACGATGACACCCGAGCCAGCGACCCGGACACGCACCGTCACCCCAGGACCGGCGTGAAGGCGGTTGCGGGAGCGTTCCCGAGACTCGCTCACGACCGTGCGCGACGGGCTTTTACAGCGGATTTGACCGGGATTTTGGGCGAAGTTAAGAGGCGGTCAATGCCCGTGCCGCACGACCGCCGCGCGGTGCCGCAGGAAGTGGCGGTGACTACGTGGTCCCGCAACGGGACGAGCACCGTCTCATTTCGCCGGGATTCACGGACGGGCGCGCCGGCGACACCTCAAGCCGGCTTCACCTCTCGTTCACGTTAACCGAAGACGTGTCGGTCGAATGCACCCTTGTCGGCCCTCTGGGCAAGGTCTAGCATGCGTCGGAACCGAAGGGGGCAATGCGGGCTTCTTCGCGCGATTCGGCGCGCCCGGGCCTCGCCGGCCGACTCTCGCCGAATCGCTCCGGCGACACTTCCGAACCCGTTGGGGGACAACCGTGGACAGAACGTTCGCCGAAGATGTGGGCGACTGGTTGGTCGCCCAGGCCGACGACCTCCTCAAGGTGGGCGGCACGAAACAGCTCATGGGATTGGACTGGACCGTGCTGCCCGAGGTGTGGCCGCCGGATCCCGCGACCGAGTCGTTCACCTCCGCTTTGCCGTTCGGTCCCGGGACGCGTTTCCTGGAAATCGGGTGCGGCGCGGGCGTGACGAGCGTGGTGGCCGCCCGGAGCGGGTGCGCGCGCGTCGTCGCCGCCGACATCAACCCGGCGGCCGTGGCCAACACCGAGCTGAACGCCAAGGCGCACGACGTCGCGGGCGCGGTCGAGGCCCGGACGAGCGACCTGTTCGGCGACCTCGGTCCGGCGGACGTGTTCGACCTGGTCGTCTCCAACCCGCCCCTCGTGCGGGCGCGGGAGAACCGGACCTACGACCGGCCGATCGAGCGCTCGGTGTTCGACCCGGGCTACGCGCTGCACCAGCGGTTCTTCCACGAGGTGAAGCCGCACCTCGCGGACGGCGCGCGCGTCTACATGAACACCAGCGACACGATGGGCGACCCGAAGTCGATCGTCGCGCTCGCCGGGCGGATGGGCTTCGCCGTGCGCAAGCACCGCTCGAACCGGATCGAGATCCCCGGCGCGCTGATCGGGTGGACCCCGGCCATCGCCGACGCCGCGGACGCGTACGGCATGGTCCACATCGACTCGTCCATCTACGAGTTCCAGCTGATCTGATCGTGGACGTCACGGGGAGGCCGGTCTTGCGCGGCGCGGCCCGCCGGTTACCGCGCGGCGCGGCCCGCCGATTGCCGAGTCGGTTTGCCGCGGCAGCGCGGCCATGCCGTTGCGCCCGGTCGGGCGTCGTCCCAGCCGAGGGCCGCCACCGCGTCGGCGTGACGCGCGCCCGGGACGGGCGCTCGGCGGTGGCGCGGTAGCGGACCTCGGCCGGGTCGTGGTCGAAGTGGCGTGTCACCCGGCGCGTCGCCCCGCGGCAGCGCGATCGTCCCCGGTCGCACTCCGGTCAGGACGTCGAGGGTGATCGTCGTGCGCGTCCCGGCCCGGTGGACCGGGGCACCGGCACCCCACCGCGACTCACAGGGTGCCCGCCAGCTGGTTGCCCTTGGCGTTCGGGTCGTCGCTGAGGTAGAACTCCCGCACCGCCTTGGAGAACTCCTCCCGGCTCACGTAGCCGTCGTGGTCGACGTCCAGCCTGTCGAACGCCTCCCGCGACTCGCCATCCGACATGCCGGCCTCGGTCTGCGCCTTGGCCATCTCCTCCCGGCTGATCCGGCCGTCGCCGTCCGAGTCGGCCGCGTCGAAGGCCGCCAGCGCGAACGGCACGGCGACGTCGTCCACGAACCTCGGGTCCTGGGCGGCCGAGGCCCACTCGTCCTTGCTGATCGCCAGGTCGGTGTCCAGGTCGGTGTGCTGCCGGATCTGCGTCCACATGTCGGAGGCGAGCTTGCTGAGCCTGCTCGCCTCGGCCGAACCCGGCGTCGCGCCGAGCGCCTGGCACCACTTCTCGACCATCGCGTCGATGTCGCTCTGGTCGATCCGACCGTTGTGGTCGGTGTCGTACCGCTCGAACGCCTTGTCGTACTTGCGTTGCTTGAGATCGCTGGTCATCAGTTGTCTCCTTCACTCGACACCATCGCCGGCCGCCGCGCGACTCCGCGACGCCGACCGGGCACCCGGCCCCCGTGGGCGGCACGGCCGCGGTTCGGCCTCCGCCGCACCGGGGACCGGACGTCTCGTGCGCCCCTCGCGCCGGGGCGGCGGGTGGCGATCACGTCACACCGGCTGGTCCGCCGCGGACACCGACCGGTCGCGGCCCGCGTCCGTGCGGTCCTCGACCACCCCCTGCTGCCGCAACCCCTCCAGCCCGCCACCCCGGCCGGCCGCGCGGCTCGTCCGCCCCGGCTCGTCGGGGACGTCGAAGCCGCTCTCCACCGCACCGGATGAAGAGCCGATCGGCACGCCGGGTCGCGCGCCGAGCGACGTTCCGGGCAGCACGCCGGGCGTTGAGCCGTGCGCCGCGCCGGGCGACGTCCCGGCCGCGGTGTCGGACAGCGCGCCGGGCGGAGAGCCGGATCCCGCGCCGGTCGCAGTGCCGGACAGTGCGCCAGGCGGAGCGACGGCCGGCGCGCCGGGCGGAGAACCGGGTCGCGCGTCGGTCGCCGCGTCGGGCGGAGAACCCGGTCGCGCGTCGGTCGCCGCGTCGGGCGGAGAGCCGGGTGGCGTCCCGGTCGCCGTGTCGGGCGGGGAGCCGGGTGAGGTGCCGGGTGGTGAGCCGGTGCGGGCGACGACCTTGGTGATGCGGCCGCGCACCAGCACCTCGCCCAGTTCCTCGGTGCGCCGGGCGATCGCGTCGGCGTGCTCGACACCGAGGTAGCGCGTCGCGATGCGCGCGGCCCAGGTGCGGACCTGCTCGCTCGTCCGGTCGACCTGCGCCTCGCCTTCGAGCAGGACGAACGCGAACGGCGGGCGCTCGTCGTCCACGCACAGGGCGAAGCGCGGCTCGTGCCGCAACGCCCGGCCCTTGACCGTGTCCGGCCCGGTGAAGAACAGCACCTCGGAGCCCTGCACCACGAACGAGACCGGCACGACGTGGGGCCTGCCGTCGGCGCGGACGGTGGCCAGCTTGCCGGTGCGCGTCCCGTGGCCGACGAACGCCCGCCACTCCGGGTCGGACATCTCGCGCAGGCCCCCGCTCACGCCCGTGCCCCTGAGGCCGGCAGGTGCGCGGTGATCAGCAGGTATTCCATCCCCGTCGCCACGGCCTCGTCGTAGACGTCCAGGACGCGCGTCATGTGCTCGACCGTGTCCGCGCCGTACCGCAGGGATAGCCCGGCCCGGTCGCCTTCCAGCGCCTGCCTGGTCAAATCCGTGGTGCGCAAGGTGCTCCGGGTGATGTCGACGACCTCCACGACCTCGAACCCGGCCGCGCCGATCAAGGCCAGCAGCTCCGGCCGGGGCTGGGCCGTGACCAGCATCCGCTCGCGGAGGTCCCGGTGCTGCCGCTCGCTGAGCGGTCCGCACTGTGCCACGTCGGTGATCGCCACCCGGGAGCCCGGTCGCAGCACGCGGGCCAGCTCGCACAGCACGGCCGCGCGGTCCTCCATGTGCGGCATGCTCTCCAGCGCCCACGCGCCGTCGAAGCTCCGGTCCGGGAACGGCAGGGCGGCGGCGTCGGCCAGGTCGAAGGCGACGCGGTCGGCCAGCCCCTCGGCACGGGCGGCGGCAGTGGCGGCGGCCACCTGGTTGGGGGCGATCGTCACGCCGACGACGTCCGCGCCCGTCCGCCGGGCGAACCGCAGCGCCGGGTGGCCGACCCCGCACCCCACGTCCAGCAGGCGCTGCCCCGGGACGAGCGGGACGCGCTCGGTCATCAGGTCGGTCAGCCGGTCCTGCGCCTCGGCCTTCCCGCTCGCGTCGTGCGGGCCGGTCCAGTAGCCGAAGTGCAGGTTCGGACCCCAGATCAGCTCGACGAGAGCGGTGGTCCGTTCGTACATCTGCGCGACTTCCGCGCCCAACGCGCTGGTGTCGGTCATGCCGGGCTCCCAGTGGGGGCTGTGGGTCACACGAACCTCCACAAGCTATCAGTTTCTCAACTGATCCGGACCCGGTCCGCGGCCCGCTCGACCGGGCCGGACGGCGATTTCACCCGCCCGAGGGACCGATCGAAGTCGCTTGCACCTCAAAGCACCAGACGAGCCTGGATGTCCACCATGGACACGAAGAGTGGACGGCGCGGAACGCGTTCACCCGTCCGGCTACAAGCGCCGCCGGCGCCGGGGAGATACATGATGTTGTAGTTCAATGTGGTGCGAGGACCACCCGTCGTGAACCGAAAGGGGTTGGGTCGGTGTCCAGCCCGGTCAGGCAGCAGGCCGACGAGATCGGCGAGATCTACGACGAGATGAGCGACCTGGTCGACATCTACCACGGCAACGTCCACCTCGGTTACTGGACCTCCGAGGACGACCCGACCCCGTTCGCCGAGGCCCTGGAGCGCACGACCGACCTCGTCGCCGAGGCGCTGGCGCTCACGCCCGGCCAACACCTGCTCGACCTGGGCTGCGGCGTAGGCGAGCCCGCGATCCGGATCGCGGGCCGGCTCGGCGTGCGGGTCACCGGCGTCACCAACAGCACCTGGCAGGCCCGGGAGACCACGCGCCGCGCGGCGGCCGCCGGGGTGGACGACCGGGTGACCGCGCGCCACGCCGACGCCGCCGACCTGCCGTTCCCGGACGCCGCCTTCGACGCCGTGCTCGCGTTCGACTCCCTGCCCAACGCGCTGGACAAGGGGCGGTGGCTGCGGGAGCTGAGCCGGGTGCTGCGACCCGGCGGCCGGTTCGCCGTCACCGAGTACACGGCCGAGGCCGTGTTGACGCCCGCCGACCGGGAAGCCCTTGCCACGCACGCGATCCTCGACCCGCCGACGTCGTCGGCGTTGTGCGGGCTCGTGGCGGGCGCCGGCCTCGTGGTCGAGCAGCGCCAGGAGTGGGGCGCAAGGGTCCTGCGCACCTACGACGAGATGACCGCGCTGTTCCGCCTGCGCGGCGAAGCCCTCGCCGAGGCGTACGGCCCGGAGCGGCTGCGGGCGTTCGAGCAGAGCCTGGAGCCGGTGTTCGACGTGTGCCGCGGCAAGCTCGGCTACGTGCTGGTGGCCGGGCACAAGCCGGCATGACCGACCGCGTTCGCCGCACGGACCGGAAAGGCGTCCGATGACCACCCAGTACGTCCCCAGCAGCACCGACGTGATCGCGTTCTACGACAACGCGTTGCCCCTGATCAGCCGGCTGGCCGGGGACAACGTCCACTACGGGTACTGGCACTCCCGCGAGGACGCCAGCACCCTGCACCAGGCCATGGACAACCTGACCGACGTGATGATCGAGCGGCTGGGCGTCACGGCCGGCCTGCGGGTGCTCGACGTCGGGTGCGGGCTCGGTGCGCCGGCCATGCGGCTGGCCCGCAAGACCGGCGCGGAGGTCGTGGGCATCTCGACCAGCACCGCGATGGTCGAGGAGGCCGCGGCGCGGGCGCGGGCCGCCGGGCTGGACGGGCAGGTGCGGTTCCGGGTCGCCGACGCGGGCGACCTGCCGTTCGAGGACGCGTCGTTCGACGCGGCGTGGGCCATCGAGTCCCTGGTGCACATGCCGGACCGGCCGCGGGTCTTCCGCGAGGTCGGCCGGGTGCTGCGGTCCGGTGGGCGGTTGGCGTTGACGGACTTCTACGAGCGGACCCCGTTCACCGGCGAGCGGCTGCGGATGATCGAGGAGTACCGGCGGGCCGCGCTGAACGCGCCGTTCCACCGGTTGGAGGAGTACCCGCCGATGCTGCGGGACGCGGGGCTGTACCTGACCGAGTACCTCGACATCAGCGAGCAGACCGAGCGGCACTACCCCCTGCTGCTGGAACGGCTGCGGGCGCACCGGGACGAGCTGGCCGCGGAGTACGGGGACGAGGCGATCGCGGCGCTGGACTCGGTGTTCGCCAACTGCATCCGGACCGGGGAACCGCACTACATGCTGATGACGGCTCGCCGGAACTGACCGGGGGACGCCGGTCGCGGGTGCGCCGACCGCCGGGGCCCCGGGGGTCGGGGTGCTCGGGGCGCAGGACGCGGGCTCGGCGGCCGGGTGGGCTGCGATCGCCGGTGCACGCCGGCGGCCGAGAGCCGGTGGCCGGTGGTTCGCGGGTTGGTTCGCGGCCGGTGGTCGGCGGTGCCCGGACGGCCGGTGGGCGGTGGGCGGCGGTGGGCGGTGGGCGGCCGGCGGAGGAGGTGTCGGTGATCGCGGACGTGGCGGTCGCGGTCCTGGCGTTGTTGGTCATCGCCGCCGCGGCGGTGTTCGCGCCCAAGGTCGGGGTGGCGGCACCGCTCGTGCTCGTCCTGGTCGGCATCGGCGTGAGCCTGGCCCCGGTGCTGGAGGAGTTCCGGGTCGATCCGGAGTGGATCCTGCAGGGGCTCCTGCCCCCGCTGCTGTACGCGGCCGCGGTGTCGATGCCCGCGATGAACTTCCGGCGCGAGTTCGGGGCCATCAGCGGGTTGTCCGTCCTGCTGGTCGTGGCGAGCGCGCTGGTCCTCGGGCTGCTCCTGGTCCGGCTGGTCCCCGGGCTCGGGTTCGTCTGGGGCGTGGCGCTCGGCGCGATCATCAGCCCGACCGACGCCGTCGCGACCTCGATCATCAAGAGGACCGGGGTGCCGCGCCGGGTCGTGGTCATCCTCGAGGGCGAGTCCCTGCTCAACGACGCCACCGCGCTGGTGCTGCTGCGCACCGCGGTCGTGGCCACGGCCGTGGGCTTCTCGTTCTGGGACGCCCTGGGCACGTTCGCGTACGCGGTCGTGGTGGCCGTCGCGGTCGGCGCGGTGGTCGGCTGGGCGAACCTCGCGGTGCGCAGCCGGGTGAACGACTCGACGGTCAACACCACCCTGTCGTTCACCGTCCCCTTCCTGGCCTCGGTGCCGGCCGAGCTGGTCGGCAGCTCCGGCCTCGTCGCGGCGGTCGTGGCGGGGCTGGTCACGGGGATCCGCGCGCCGCGCCGGCTGCCGCCCCGGCACCGGCTGTCGGACTCGCAGAACTGGGCGAGCGTCGAACTGGTCCTGGAGGGGCTGGTGTTCCTCATGATGGGCCTGGAGCTGGCCACCGTCCTGGCCGAGGTGGACCGCGAGCACACCGGGCTCGGCGCGGCGATCGGCATCGCGGCGGCGGCGCTGCTGGTGACGTTGGCGGTGCGGGCGGCCTTCGTGACGCCGCTGCTGTGGGCGTTGCGGCGGCGGGCCCGGCGGGGCGAGGCGCTCCAGCCGCGCATCGCGGCCGTGCACCGGCGCCTCCAGTCGGGCGACCTGCCGGCGCGGGCGGGGCGCGACCTGGACCGCCTGACGACCAGGGTTCGCCGGGTGCTGGCCGACATCGACTACCTGGTGCGCCAACCGCTCGGCGTCCGGGAGGGCGCGGTGGTGGTGTGGGCGGGCATGCGCGGCGCGGTGACCGTGGCCGCCGCCCAGACGCTGCCGGAGGACGCGCCGCACCGGCCGCTGCTGGTCTTCGTCGCGTTCGCCGTGGCCACCCTGTCCCTGCTGGCCCAGGGCGGCACGATCGGACCGCTGGTCGCGGTCCTGTTCCCGGTCCGCGCGGACGCCGACGCGCCCGAGCAGGACGCCGAGCGCAAGCGGGTGCTGTCGCTGCTGCGGGGCGTCGCCGAACGGATCCCGCGCGTGGAGGGCGAGTCGGAGCGGCGGCACCGGCTGTCGGTGCTCTCCGCCCAGCGCGACGCGCTCCTGGACGCCCGCGACGACGGCACGTTCGACGCCGAGGTCCTGGCCGTCGCGCTGCGCAACGTGGACGCCACGCAGATCGCGCTGGAGCTGCGCGGCGACGCGGGCACGCCGACCGGCCGGCCGCAGTAGTGCGGGCGCCGCGCGGGAAATCCCGTGTCGTGGTCGCGCGAGGCGGTTCGCGTTGGATTATGGGCGGGTGGTGGTGGGTGAACGGCCGGACGGTGTCGCGCAGTCGGCGGACGCGTCCTCGTCGGGGACCGTGGTGCAGGCGGGGCGCGACGCCGCGGTGGACGCGCGGCGGTACGTCGGCGGCGTGCACGTCGGTGACGTCAACCTGCACACGGCCGTGCCGGTGCGCACCCGCTACCGGCACCAGGTGGCGCGGATCGCCCCGCCCGCGCTCGTCGGCCGGGACGCGGAGCTGGCCGAGCTGGCCGCGTTCTGCTCCGGGGACGCGGACGGCTACCGCTGGTGGCGGGCAGGGCCGTGGGCGGGCAAGTCGGCGCTGTTGTCGTGGTTCGTGCTCCACCCGCCGCCGGGCGTCCGGATCGTGTCCTTCTTCGTCACGGCGCGGTGGGCCGGGCAGAACAACCGCCTGGCGTTCCTCGACAACGTGCTGGAGCAGCTGCTCACGATCCTCGGGCAGGCGCAGCCGCCGTTCCTGACCGAGTTCACCCGCGAGAGCCACCTGCTCGGCCTGCTCGCCGAAGCCGCCGAGGCGTGCCGGGAGCGCGGCGAGCGGTTCGTGCTGCTGGTGGACGGGCTGGACGAGGACCGGGGCGTGACCACGGGTTCCGACGCGCACAGCATCGCGCAACTGCTGCCGGCGACCCTGCCGGCCGGCATGCGCGTGGTCGTCGCCGGGCGACCCGACCCGCCGATCCCGACCGACGTGCCGGATCACCACCCGCTGCGCGACCCCTCGATCGTGCGCGTGCTCGCGCCGTCGCCGAAGGCCCAGGCGGTCCGCGCGGACATGGAGCGGGAGCTGAAGGACCTCCTGGGCGGGTCCGTCGCCGAACAGGACCTGCTCGGCCTGGTCACCGCGGCCGGCGGCGGTCTGACGGCCGCCGACCTGTCCGAGCTGACCGGGTGGTCGACCTGGCAGGTGGCCGACCACCTGGGCGCGGTGACGGGCCGCAGCTTCACCCGGCGCGACAGCCACTACTCCCCCGGCTCGTCGCCGGAGTCCTACGTCCTGGGCCACGAGGAACTCGAGGTCCGGGCGCGCGAGATGCTGGGCGGCACCCGACTGGCCGCCTACCGGGAACGCCTGCACACGTGGGCCGACCAGTACGCCGCGCGCGGGTGGCCCCGCGGGACCCCGGAGTACCTGCTGCGCGGCTACCACAACGTGCTCGCCTCCGAGCAGGACACCGCGCGCATGGTCGCCTGCGCGACGAGCCGCGAGCGGCAGGACCGCCTGCTGGACGTGTCGGGCGGCGACTCCGCCGCGCTGACCGAGATCACCGCCGCCCAGGCCGCGCTGCTCGCCCACCCGTCCCCGGACCTCGCCGCCCTGGCCCGCCTGGCCTTCCACCGCGACCGCCTCACCACCCGCAACACCACGATCCCGGTCACCCTGCCCGCGATGTGGGCGCTCCTGGGTCACCCGGCCAGGGCGGAGACGCTGGCGCGGTCCATCCCGGACCGGGCGAGGCGGGACGAGGCACTGACGCACGTGGCCACCGCCCTGGCGGGGCGGGTGGCCGAGGCGGCGGCGATCGTGGCGACCGTCACGACGCGCACGTCGTGGGAAGCGGGCTTCCGGGCCCTCGTCGCGGCGGCCACCACGCCCGACGACGTCGCACGGGTGCTCGCCCTGCTCCGGGACGACGTTGAGGGTGCGCGCGTGACCAACTCGTCCCGGGATGCCTGCGTGACCCTCGCCGGGAAGGCACTCGACGCGGGGGTGGCGGACGGGTTGGTCGCCGCCGTGCCGGACCCGGCGGAGCGGAACGCCCTGCTCGCCGCGGCCTCGTTGGCGAAGCTGCGGGACGCCGTCGAGGCGGACGGGTCGACCGGCGACGCGGCGGACCTGGTGACGAGGGCGACCGACGACGCCGAGGCCCTCATCGACCCGGAGCGCCGCCTCACCGCGTTGCTCGACGTCCTCGCGGTGGTGTCGGCCCACCCCGCCGGGTTCGCCGGGACGGCTCCGGCGGAACGGCTGGTCCAGCGCTGCGTCGAGGCGGCACGGGCGCGGCAGGACCACCGGGACTCCTCGTCGGTGCTCGCGCGGATCGCGCTGACCGGGGCCACCGTGTGCGGCGAAGCGTTCGCGGTGGGGCTCCTGGACGAAGCGGTCGACCACGCCGGTGGCCCGGCCGACCCCGACGTGCGCCGACGCCGGGCGCTCAGCCTCGTGGCCACCCTCACCGCCCAGGACGACGCCTTGCTCGAAACGCAGGTCGAGCTCGTGTTCCCGGCGGAGCGCCCGGTCGGGCCGTCGCTGCCGATCGTGCGGCCCGTCGAGCCGTTCGTGCTGGATGCCGCGATCCGCGCCGCCCGGCACGTGCCGGCGCATGCGCGCGACAGCGCGCTGCTCTCGATAGCGAGGGCGGCCAAGGGATCCGGCCGGCCCGCGTTGGCCGAGTCGGTGCTCGGCCTGATCGCCTCGCCCGCGCGCAAGCTCGACGCCGTGGCGTCCGGGGTGGCGACGCCGTCCGGGACCGAGGTGGACGCGCTGCTCGGCGAGTGGACCGCTTGGGCACGGAGCATCCGGCAGGTCGCCGGACGAGCCGAGGCGTTGACGAGGATCGCCGAGGTCGCCGACCGGCTCGGCCGGGCCGATCGCGCCGGAACCCTCTTCCGCAGGGCGGCGAATGCCCTGCCGACTCCCCTTCGCCGCAACGCGCGGGTGATCGCGACCGCGGTGCGCGCCGCCCGCTCGGGTCAGGTGGCGGTGGCGAAGGGCATCGCCCACGGGATAGCGGATCCCGCCCTGCGCGCGGAAGCCCTGGGGTCGGTCCTCGCCGCCACCGCCGTGCACGCCGCCCGGGCCGGCCGTGCCGCTCGGGCGGACGAGTTCGCGCGGGAGGCGGTGGAGGTCGCCGTCGCGGTCGAGGACGCCGGGCAGCGGTCGGACGTGGTCGAGGCCGTGCTGACGCACCTGGTGAACCTCGAGTCGTACCCGACGGACCCCCGGCTCGGGGGAGCCTTCGACGAGTGGAGCACCTTCAGCGCGCGGGCCGGCCTGTTCGCGCGGCCCGGCCAGGGCACGCCGGAGTTGATCCCGCACGCGGTCGAGGCGGCTCGCGCGCTGCCGGCGGGCCCGCACCGGGACCTGGCACACGTGGGGCTGGCCGCGGTGGCGGCCGCTGCGGGCCGACCGGACCTCGTCGCCGAGGTGGTCCGCCGCATCACCGACCCGTCGATGCGGAGCACGGCCCTGGCGTTGGTCGCGCAGCGCGGCGACCACGAGTGGTTCGCCGGCTTCTTCCGCGAGGCGGTCGACACCGCCGAGGACGTCCCCGACGACCTGCGCGACGAGCTCCTGGTCCGGATCGCGGGCAGCCCCGGACCGGACCTGCCGGACCTGCGCGCCGAGGCGGCCCGGGACATCGCCGACCCCTACCTGCGGTCCCGGTCGTTGGCCGGCGTGCTGGGGAAGGCCGGGGCGAGCGGCGACCTCGACCTCGCCGTCCGGCTGTTCATCGAGGTCACGGACGCGGCCCGGGACATCGCCGACGACGAACGCCGGTCCACGGCGCTGCGGTGGCCGATCGCCCGCGTGCTCACCGGTTTCGACCCGCACGAGTACGTCGAGCACCTCGAACCGTTGGCCGATGAGGGTTTGACCGAGCAGGCGGCACTGCGCGGCGGCACCGCGACGGCCGCGCTGGTCGACGCCGTGGGCGCGGACGGCGCGGACCGGTTGCTGACCCTGTGCGAGCAGGCGGCGCAGACCATCCCGGACCGGTACCAGCGGAGTCGGGTGCTGGTGGCCGTGGCGCGGGCGTGGTTCGAGCTGGGCGTCCCGGACCGGGCGGCCCGGCTCACCACCGCGGCGGAGAACACGGCCCGGTTCACGCCCGACCCCTACCGCGAGGGGCTGGAGCTGGTGGCGACCGCCGCCGCGACCGACCCGCCGCGGGCGGCGGAGTTGATCGTCCGCGCCGAGGCGGCGGCACGGGCGATCCCGCGGCGCCAACACCGGAACGAGGTGTTGTGCTCGCTGGCGGTGGTGGTGGCGCGCGGTGGTGACGCGGACTCGGCCGGGGCGCTGCTCGAAGAGGCGACCGCCGCCGCGCGGCAGGAGTCGGATGCCGCCGAGCGGCAGGGGGCGCTGGAGGGCGTCGTGACCGCGGCCGTCCGGGTCTGCGATCTCGTGCGCGCCGCGCGCCCGGTCGACGTGGCCGAGGTGGCCGCCCGGTCGGTGGCCGACCCGAAGACCCGCGGTGTGCTGCTGGTGCGGCTCGCGGCGGCCGCGGCACGGCTGGGGGACACAAGGCGCGCGGCGCGGTTGACCTCCCGGGCGGTGGCGGTGGCGCGCCGCGCGAGCCTGGCCGACCCCGGCGCGGACGTCCCCGGGCCGGTGGCACGGGCGATGACCACCACCCTGTTCGACCGCCTGCGCGAGGTCGGGGAGCACGGGCGGGCCGCCGAAGTCCTCGCCCGGGCGCACGGCTTGGCCGGGCTGACCACGGACCCGGTCGTCGCGAGCGACGTCCACCGCGCGGTGGCCGACGCGCTCGCCCGCGCGGGCGAGCTGGACCGGGCCGAGGCGCTGGCGCTCTCCACCGACGCCCGGCAGCGGTCGTGGGCGCTGCTCCCGGTGGTCGAAGCGGCGGTCGAGGCAGGCGACGTGAACCGGGCCGAGAGGCTGGCGGGCCTGGTGGAGCCCGCGCAGCGCGGCCGGGTGCTGCGGGCGGCGGCCGAGGCGGCGGCGCGGGCCGGCGACCTGGCGCGGGCCGAGTGGTTGGCGCGGTCGATCGACGCCGCGCAGCAGCGGGCGTGGGCGCTGCGGGCCGTGGTGGAGGCGACGGGCCGACCGGGGCGACGCCTGCTCGGCG
Source organism: Actinosynnema sp. NPDC004786 (assembly GCF_053601135.1). Taxonomy (NCBI): domain Bacteria; kingdom Bacillati; phylum Actinomycetota; class Actinomycetes; order Pseudonocardiales; family Pseudonocardiaceae; genus Actinosynnema; species Actinosynnema sp. NPDC004786. The sequence goes on from NZ_JBSGBG010000031.1 coordinate 74,533, forward strand.
ACCTCGCCGAGGCCGCGGCGGCGACAACCCGGCCCGGCGCGCGTGCCGCCGCGTGGGCGGGCGCGGCGACGGTCGCGCTGCACGTCGGGGACACCGCGACGGCCACGACCGCGTTCGACCGCGCGCTGGGGGCGGCGTCGTCCGCGACCGAGCCGCGGGACCGGGTCGGGGCACTGCACGGGCTCGTGCAGGTCGTGGCCGACACGGCGCGTGGTCGGGAGGAGGCGGGGTCGTGGCTCCAGCGGGCGGTGCACCTGATCGACGACCCCGGGCTCCTGGCGAAGGCGTTGCGCACGGCGGTCGAGGCGTTCGGAGCGGTGGATTGGGTCCGGCGCGCGGTGGCGTCCGTGGCCGACCCGGACGTCCGCGGCGAGCTGTCGGTCCTCCTGGCGGAGCGGTGCGGTGAGGACGAGGCGGCGCGGCTGATGGCCCGGGCCACCACGCTGGTCCGGTGGCGCACCGCGGTCGGCGGGCTGGCCGGGCGGTGGCCGGAGGCGGTCGCCGCGCTCGCCGACGAACTCCTCGTGCCGGACGAGGCGGCGGGCGGCGCGCCCACGCCATGAGCGCGGCCGGACGCGGTGGCTGCACGACCTCCCGGACCGGACAGCACGACCACACCACGACCGCGGCCGAACGCGGTCGCCGCACGACCTCCCGGACCGGGCAGCACGACCACACCACGACCCCGGCCGAACGCGGTCGCTACACGACCTCCCGGACCAGGCAGCACGACCACACCACGACCCCGGCCGAACGCGGTCGCTACACGACCTCCCGGACCGGGCAGCACGACCACACCACGACCCCGGCCGAACGCGGTCGCTGCACGACCTCCCGGACCGGGCGGCGCGGTCAGGCCATGACGGTGGCCGCGACCATGCAGGTGTCGTCCAGCGGCGTCGCGGGGACCAGGCGGGAGGTCAGGGCCTCCGGCATCTCGGCCGGGTCGAGGTCCGCGATGAACGTGCGGATCTCGTCCATCAGGCGCTCCAGGTCGTCGCCGCGCGCGCCGGCGGACGGGCGGCGTTCGATCAGGCCGTCGGTGAACATCAGCAGCGTGTCGCCGGGTGCGAGCAGGATCCGCGCGGTCGCGAAGACGGCCCCGCGCACGGCGCCGAGGATCGGGCCCGTCGGCCGGTCCAGGCGGTGCACCTCGTGCGCCCGGAGCAGCAGCGGCGCGGGGTGGCCCGCCTGCGCCCACGAGAACCGGCGCGTCGTCGGCTCGAACCGGCCGACGATGCCCGACGCCAGCGTCACGTCGGAGCCGTGCGTGAGCATGCGGTTCAGCACGTCCAGCACGCCCGCCGGGTCGGGGTTGGTCAGCGCGGCCCCGGTGAGCGCGTACCGGAGCTTGGCCATCGCCGCCGCGGTCGCCAGGCCGTGGCCCGCCACGTCGCCGATCGCCAGCACGGCGCTGCCGTCGTCGATCGGGAACGCGTGGTACCAGTCGCCGCCGACCTCCGCCCACTGCTCGGCGGCGAGGTAGCGCACCGCCACCTTCATGCCCGGCAGCTCCAGCGGCCGGCTCGGCAGCGGCAGCACGGCGGTGCGCAGGTGGTCCGCCACCTGGTGCTCCTGCGCGAACTGCTCGCTGAGGTCGAACACCCGCTTCTCGGCCCGCCGCATCGCGGTCACGTCCTGCAGCACCACGTCCAGCCGGATGGGCCTGCCCTGGACGTCCAGCACCGGTTCGCCGATGAACCGGCTGCACCGGACCTGGTCGCCCGCCCGCAGGCGCAGCTCGGAGTCGGCGCGCTCGGCCCGCTCCAGCATCCGGCGCACGGCGCTCTGCAGGATCGGCAGGTCCTCGGCGACCACGGAGTTCCGGATCTCGTCCAGCGACATGGGCCCGAGCGCCGGGTCGCGGTCGAAGATGACGTAGAGCTGGTCCGACCAGTCGATCTCGTTGGTCACGAGGTTCCACTCGCCCCAGCCGATGTTGCCCAGCCGCTGCACGCTGCGCAGCCGTTCCAGTTGCAGCGGGTCCTCGTGCTCGTGCCAGGAGAGGATCAGGCCGTCACCGAACTTGCCGACGGTCAGCGTGAACCGGCCGTGCTGCGGCAGCCCGGGGGTGTTCTCCTCGTAGTCGAACGTGTCCACGACCTCGCGGACGCCGGTGCTCAGGACGCGGTGGTAGGCGTGCCACAGCTCGCTGCCCGCCACGGTGGGGTAGCTCGCCAGGATGCTGCGCCCGACCAGCTGCCGGTACCGGCGGCCGGCGATGTCCACCGCGTCGGGGCTCGCGGCCTCGAACCGGAAGTCCACCACCTCGCCGTCCGGGCCGTGGACCGCGCCGAGCAGGGCGACCGAGCCGGGCAGCACGTCCAGCAGGTGCTGCGCCCAGAGGGTCCAGTTGCGCCCGTGGCCGCCGCCCTCGGCGCTCAGCGACAGCAGCGTGGAGCCCGCCGTGCGGGTCACCACCTCCAGCTCCCACTGCTCCTCGGGCGGGAAGTCGTGGTGATCGGCCCACAGCAGCCCGACGACGCCGGCGGTGCGCGTGCCGTCCCGGAACGGCAGCCAGGCGCGTGACCGCCACACCGTCTCCGGGTCGCCGATCAGGGAGTACCGCCGACGGGCCTCGGCGAGGTCGGGCAGCCACTGCGGGAGGCCGGCGCGCACCGCGTCGAGGGTGCCGGTGCGCAGTTGCAGCGGCACCCGCTCCCACTCCAGCCGCACCTTGGCGGGCACGTTCGCGGCCGCCTCCAGCCGCAGCCCGCCGTCCGGTTCCAGCACGTAGACCAGCACGGCCTCGCAGCCGACGTGCTCGCGGACGAGGTCGGCCAGCTCCTCGGGGTCGGCCGCGCTGCCGATCGCGGCGAGGGCGACCGGCCGCGGCGGGCGTTCGCCCGGTGGCGCGGGCGCGGGCTCGGGGATGGCGATCCGCCGCGCGGAGCGCCCCGCGTCGAACAGGTTCCCGGCGGGCGCGTCCCGCTGCGGCGGCGGCACGTCCAGCACGCCCGCCGCGATGACGGCCACATCGCTGCCGGTCGCCTGGGCGAGCCGGACCATGTCCTCGAACGCCTCGTCGGGCCGGCACGACAGCCGCTCGGCGAGCACCCCCTTGGCCTGCTCCACCACGGCCTGCCTGCGGGCGGCCGCCCGCAGCCGGTCGATCTCGTCCCGCTGTCGGGCGACGAGGTCGGCCAGCGCCGAGTCGGTGGGTTCCCGCTGGACTGCCATCGCGTCCAGCATCGCCCGCCTACCCGAGCGGGGCCAGCCGAACCGGCGCGCCCGCCGCCTCCGGGCCGCAGAATTCCATCAGCATCGCGTTGAGCGCGGCGTCGCGGGCGGCCGGCGAGGTCAGGTTGGTGGTCACGCCCACGGTGATCTGCCGCCCCGCGTCGGCGGTGTGCATGCTCCACGTGTGGTAGCCGGGGACCGAGCCGTTGAAGCCCCAGATCTCCGACGTGGCGCAGCCGGGCGGCAGCGGGATGCGCATGAGGCCGAGCCCGAACTCGACGCCGGGCACGTCGCCCGGCACGGTCCGGCGCATCTCGGCCGACAGCGCGGCCGGCAGGAGCTTGCCGGTGAGCAGGGCGCGGAAGAAGCGGTTCAGGTCGTCCACAGTGGACACCAGGTTGCCCGAGCCCCAGAAGCGGGACGGTTCGTACTCGGTCACGTCGGTCGGCCCGGCCTCCGGTCCGCGCAGCCACTCGTACCCGCGCGCGGCCGGCCGGTCGACGCCGGTCCGGCGGTACGGGAGGTGGCTGTCCCCCATGCCCGCCCGGTCCAGCACCCGCCGCTGCAACTCGGTGTGCAGCGGGTTGCCGGTGACCCGCTCCACCAGCTTGCCGAGCACGGCGTAGTTCGTGTTCGAGTACTCGACGCCCTGGCCGGGCGGGAAGGACAGCGGCCGGCCCTCGGTGCCGAGGCGGATCGTCTCGTCCGGCGACTGGTGCCGCCACCGGGTCGTGTCGATCTCCTCCGGGGTGTCCCACCGCTCGGTGAACGGGATGCCGCTGGTGTGCTGGAGGAGGTGGCGCACGGTGATCGGCTCGCGGTAGGGCAGCAGGCCGGGCAGCCGGTCCTGCACGCGGTCCTCCAACCGGACGCGGCCCTCGGCGACGAGCTGGAGCACGGCGGTGGCGACGACCGCCTTGGTGACGCTGCCGGCCCGGAACCGCCCGCGCGGATCGGGCGCGCCACCGCGGACCAGGTCCCCGACCCCGCCGCGCCCGTACCACCGCCCGGCCTCGTCCACGACCCCCGCGTACGCGCCCGGCGACCCGACCGCGACGGCCGCGTCCAGCGCCGCCTGGAGGGCGGCGCGTTCGGGGGCGGAGGCCGAGGGCCGGTCGGCGGCCGGGGCGACGGCCGACCCGCCGGCCGGCGCGGTGGACGCGCGAGTGGTCGGCGCGGCGGGCAAGCCGGCGGCCGACGCGGCGGGCGGCGGGCTGTCGAGCGGCGCGGCGGCCCCGGCGGCGGGCGGACCCGCGGCCGGGGCGGCAGCCGAGGCAGGTGAGGCGGCGAGGGCGGCGGCTGAGCCGGTGGTCAGTGCGGTGGCGAGCAGGACCGCGCCGGTGGCGGTCCCCACCCGGCTCCCGAACCCATTCATGGCGGATCCCCCCGGTACCGGTCGGCGGCCGTGATCAACGGCGTCACCCTAAAGAGGGAACGTGGCCGGTCCTGTCGGTCGTTCGCCGGTCGATTCGGCTTCCCGCCGACCTTGCGCCGGTCGCGCGCCGCCGGTCGGTCGATCGGGGTAACGCCACGACGGCGTCACGGCGCGGTAACGGTTGATCAACCACCGCACGCGCCCGCGGCCGCCGCTGTTGGCTGTCCGCCATGACCACGAAGTTCACGCCCGTGCTGCTGGCCCTGGGCCTCGCCGCCTCCCTGGTGGGTTGCGCGAGCAACGAGGACCGGTTCGTCGAGGAGCTGAAGGCCGCCGGCTTCAGCGGCGTCGGCGAGCCGCGCAGCGAGACCGAGAAGAAGACCAAGAAGGTCGGCAAGCGGACGGTCAAGTCGTCGCAGAAGGTCATCGAGGTCACGGTGCGCGTCAAGGGCTGCGACCTGGAGTTCGAGAAGGTGTCCGGCCAGTCGGGCTACTGGCTGGACGAGCTGCACGTCAACGGTCAGGAGCCGGACTGGCCCGGCTACCCGGAGAACCTCAGGCAGTCCGACGTCGTCGCCGCGCTCGCGGGCAATCAGCCCAAACCGGACGGATTCGAGGACTGCTACCGGCCCAACGACTAGGTTCTGCGATGTACCTGAATGGGTGATTCAGGGGCGGTCTTACGCACGAGTGGACGCTGATCGAGTAACCAATCTGCGAAATTCCCTCTCCATCGTTAAGCCGTTGTGCCACCATTGCCCTGTTCGAGCGGTACGAGGGGCCCGCTCGACATCACTCAGGGAAGTCAGCTGAGTGGATCGCAAGGCCGAGACAGATCCTCAGGGGAGGGAGATCAGCTTGTCCACGCCGACCGAGACCGACTTCAGGGACGAGGACGTCCCGCAGGACGACACCACCACGCCGGTCGTGCCGGAAACCGACCAGGACCAGCACGAACACCACCACCACCACGACCACACGCACGAGGACGGCGAGCTGTCCCCGCTGTGCGTGGGCGGTGGCTGCGTGACGAAGGCGCCGGCCCACTGACGGTGTCAACCGTGATGGCGCCCGTCGACCAGGTCTCCTGGTCGGCGGGCGCTTTTTCGTGGTGTTCTGTGCTGTCATGGACAGGTGACAGTGACCGTCGCCCGTGACGAAACCCTTGTCATCCGTGAAGCGCGCGAACTGCACCGGCGCGGCGTGGACGCGTCCTGCGCCGGGAGGCACCACGACGCGGTGCGCCTGCTGCGCCGGGGGAAAACCCTGGCCGACGCGCTCGACCCGCATGATCCGGAAACGCGGGAATTCTGGCAGGTCACGCGAATTCGGCTGTCCTCGACGCTGGCGGCGCTGGACGCCGAGAGCTCCGGTCCGGGCGCGGCGCTGGCCGGGCTCGCCGAGGTGCGGCGGATGGTCGAGGACGTCGCCGACCCGCTGGTGAAGGACGAGCTGCGCGGCGCGGTCGAGCACAACCGCGGTCTGCAGATGTTGAACGCGGGGCGGATCGAGGACGCCATCGCCGTCTTCGACGCCGCGCTGGAGCACTACGAGCACCGGCTCGCGGGCGGGCGGCCCACCCGCGCGGTGGCCGAGCTGATCGTGAAGTCGCTGTGGAGCCGCGGCACGGCGCACACCCGGCTGGGGCTCATCAGCCAGGCCCGGCTCGACCTGACCCGGGCGGCGTCGCTGGCCGCCGAGCACGAGCTGTGGGAACGGGCGGCCGACGCGAACCACTCGCTGGGCGTGCTGGAGCTGCGGATCGGCGACGTCCCGGCGGCGTTGCGCCGCTACGCGCACAGCGAGCGCTCGTTCCGCGAGCAGGGCCTCGGCGTGCCGGTGCTGCTCGGCCTGGACCGGGCGCAGGCGTTGATGGCCGCGGGGCTGGCCGAGGAGGCGGGCTCCCAGCTCGACGGCGTCCTCGCCGAGCTGCGGGCCGAGCACGGCCTCACGCGCTACCTGGCCAACGTCGAGCTGTACCGGGCGGCGGCCGCCGACATGGCGGGCGACCTCGACCTGGCCCGCGCCATGGCCTCCTCGGCGCGGCAGCGGATGCGCCGCTGGGGCTGCGAGACCTGCGTCGCCAACGCGACGCTCATCGGGCTGCGCGTGGAGGCGCGCCTGGCGCTGCGGTCCGGCCGGGTGCCGCGGTCGCTGCCCCGGCGGGCCGTGGAGTTCGCCGACGCGCTCCCCGTGCCGAGGCTGGCCGAGCAGGCGGCGCTGGCCCGCATGCTGGCCGTCCGGCTGGAACTGCGGCGCGGCGACGTCGAGACCGCCGCGGCGATCCTCGACGCGGTGCCGCGGCCGGGCCGGCTCACCGCGATCGACTACCGGATGCTGCGCCGGCTGTGCCGGGCGGAACTCGCCGTCGCCCGCGGCCGACGCGCGGCCGCGCTGGTCGAGATCCGGGCCGGCCTCACCGACCTGGACCACGTGCGCGACCGGATGGAAGGGCTGGAGCTGCTGTCCGGCACCGCGCTGCACGGCCGGGAGCTGGCCGAGCTCGGCGTCCACCTGGTGCTGGACGACGGCAACGCCCGCCGGTTGTTCGCCTGGTTGGAGCGGACGCGGGCGCAGACCTACCGCTACGAGCCGCTGACCCACGCCGACAACCCCGAGCTGGCCGAACGGATCGCCGAGGTCCGCAGCCTCACGCAGTCCATCCACCAGGCCGAGCACGACGGCCACGCGACCGCCGCGCTGCGCCAGCGCCGCGCCGAACGCCTCCGCGAGGCCAACCGGCTCGGCTGGCACACCGGCCGGTGGGGCGCGCCCCGCCCGGTGGCCCGGCTGACCGACGTGATGGCCCGGCTGGGCGATCGCGCCCTGGTCAGCTTCGCGGCGTCCGAGGACGCGCTGGTCGCGGTCGTCGTGGTCGGCTCGGACGTGCGGCTGGCCCGGCTCGGGTCGGCCGACGAGGCGGCGGAGAGCGCCCGGATGCTGAACGCGGACCTCAACGCCCTCGCCCCGGACCACCTGCCGGAACCGCTGGCGCAGGTGCTGGCCGGGTCCGCGCGCAAGCAGGCGGCACGGCTCGACGCGCTGCTGATCCAGCCGCTGGCCGAGCTGATCGGCGAGCGGGAGCTGGTGATCGTGCCGACCGGCGCGCTGTACGCGGTGCCGTGGGGCGTGCTGCCCACGCTGCACGGGCGGCCGACCGCGGTGGCCCCGTCGGCGACCGCGTGGCTGGCCGCCGACCGCGCCGGCTCCCGCGCCCCGGGCGGCACCGTGCTGGTCCGCGGCCCCGGGCTGCCGGCCGCCGTCGGCGAGATCGACAAGCTGGGCGCGCACTACACCACCGCCGGCCTGGTGTCGGGCGAGCAAGCCACCGTCGCCGCCGTGCTGGACGCGTTGGACGGCGCGGAGATCGCGCACCTGGCCGCGCACGGCGTCCACGAGCCGGAGAACGCGCTGTTCTCCCGGCTGGAGCTGAGCGACGGGCCGGTCTACGCGCACGAGATGGCGGCCCTGGCGCACCCGCCCCGGCAGGTCGTGCTGGCCGCGTGCGAGCTGGCGCTCAACCGGATCCGGCCGGGCGACGAGCCGCTGGGCTTCGCGAGCGCCCTGCTGGCCAGCGGCTCGCAGCTGGTCGTCGCGCCGCTGAGCCGCGTGGGCGACCAGGCGTGCGCCGCCGCGATGGACGACTACCACCGCAGCCTCGCCGCCGGCGCGCGGCCGGCCGTGGCGCTGGCCGACGCGATCGCGGTGGACCCGCTGCGCCGCCCGTTCGTGTGCCTGGGCAGCGGGTGACGGTCGGCACGCGCACAGCGTCACGTTGGCGGTGTCGGACGGGGTCCCGAGGGGTAAAGGTGGGGGACGGTGACCTGGTCCGCAGCCGAGGTCGGTGCGAGGGAGCGACGTGCACGGGATTGTCGATCAGCCGTCGGTGACGGTCGAGGACGTCGGGGACGACGGGGTGGTGGTCGCCGCCGTGCACGGCGACCTCGACGTCGACACGTTCCGTGACGTGCGGCAGGCGTTGTTCAGCTGCCTGAACGGGCAGACGTCCGCGCTGGTGGTGGACCTGGGCGACGTGGGGTTCTTCGGGTCGATGGGCATCGCGGTGCTGGTGGAGGCCCGGCAGCGGGCCGACGTGCTGGGCGCGGGGTTCGCGGTGGTGGCCGGCAGGCGCACCGTGGCCAGGCCGATCCGGATGACCGACATGGAGGACCTGCTCCGCCTGCACCGCACGCAGGACGAGGCGCTGGCGACCGTGCGCAACGGCGTCGAGCCCCGGGGCTGGGACGACCCCGACCACCGGCAACCGGCTCACCACGGGCCTGACCACCACCGCCCGGATCATCACGGCACGGATCATCACGGCACGGACGGCGTCGGCCACCGCACGGCGAACGGCGTCGGCCACCACGCGCCTGATCCGTTCGTCCGACCGGAGGACCGGTCGGACGACGGGTTCTCCTGGTGGTCCTCCTAGCTCGACTACCCTCGACGGGGTCGGGAGGAGCGGCGATGACGGACGAGGAGCTGGTGGTCGAGTTCGCCCTGACCCGGCTGGACCACCCCGGCCTCGACCTGGAGGAGATCGCGGCGCTCGTGGTCCGGCGCGTCGGCGAGGACCGGATGCTGGAGTTCGCCGGCAAGAACCTCGCCACCCGCGGCGAGCTGAGGGGCGCGGCGTTCCCGTCCGCGGTCGAGCACGTGCTGCGCGTGGTGCTGACGCTGCGCGGCCCCGCCGACTGACCGCGATCGCACCAACCGACGGCCGCCCCGACCAGCGGCCCGATCACCAGCGCCCCGTCAACCGGCGGCCCCGTCAACCGGCGGCCCCGTCAACCGGCGATCGCACCGACCGGCGGTCAGGGCACCCCGGCGGCGTACCGGACCAGCTGGTCGGCCAGGTCGCCGGTCGGCGTGGCCGGTGGTCGCGGGTGGTCGGGACGGCGGCCGGCGACCAGGTCGGACACGAAACCGGTGACCGCCTCCGGCGACGGCAGCACGGGCGGCCCGAGCCAGGTCAGCGCGACCAGGTCCGCGCCGCGCCCCACCTCGACCCCGGCGCACCACCCGGTGTGCTCGTCCCACACCAGCGCCAGGTCCTTGTCCGGGTGCCGCGGCAGCCGCTGGTCCAGGGCGATGTAGGCGGTGGCGTCGGGCGCGCACTCGTACCAGCACGACTCCAGGTCGATCCCCAGCTTCCGGGCGATCAGCCGCAGGTACTGCCGCAGGCCCCGGTCCTCCGGGCCGTCCGCCTCGATCCCGACCATGCCGACCTCCGCCCATCCGGCCCCAGTCTGCATCCACTCGACGACCGAGTGCAGTAGACCGATCGGATGAGATGCGGTCGCTCAGCGTGTCCGCCGAACGGCGCAACGCCCCCTGGGATCGGTGCCGCCCGTCAGTTCAGGGCCGCCCTCAAACGCTGCGCAGCACCGACACGACGGTGCCCAGCACCACGGCCCGGTCGCCGTCGATCACCTCGTAGGCCGGGTTGCGCGGCTCCAGGAAGACGTGGCCGTTGCGCCGCCGGTACACCTTCACGGTGGCCTCGCCGTCGATCATCGCGGCCACGATCTGCCCCGAGTGGGCCTCGTGCTGCTGCCGCACCACCACGATGTCGCCGTCGCAGATCGCCGCGTCGACCATCGAGTCGCCGCGCACCCGCAGCGCGAACACGGTGCCGCGGCCGGTCAGCCCGCGGGGCAGGGTCAGGACGTCGTCCACGTGCTCCTCGGCCGCGATGGGCACGCCCGCCGCGATGTGCCCGACCACCGGCACGGGCACCGAGTCGTCCGGCGCCTCCCGCCCGGACGGCTCGTGCAGGAACAGGCGCACGTCGATCGGCCGCGACACGGTCTCGCCGCGCCGCAGGAAGCCCTTCTCCTCCAGGCTCGCCAGGTGCTTGGACACCGACGACGAGGACCGCAGCCCGACCGCGTCGCCGATCTGCCGCGTGCTGGGCGAGTACCCGTGCCGGACCACCCAGTCGCGGATCACCGCCAGGATCCGCTGCTGGCGCGGCGGCAGAGCGGAGGTGTCCAGGTGCTCGAACGCGTCAAGATCGTCGTAGGCGGTCACCTCCGGGATGATAGGGGGTGCCCGCCGATGCCCGGCCTGTCGACACCCGGCACACCGACGCGCAGCCGCCGACATCGGGGCCGCCGACACCCAGCCGCCAACACCCAGCCCCCGACGCCCGACCCGCCGACACCCGGCCCGCTGACACCCGGCCGCCGATACCGGGCCGCCGACACCCGGCTCGTCGACCGCGCGGTGGACGTGGGCACCGTGCGGTCGACCGCCGTCGTGACCCCGCAGCGGACGCGTCAGCGCGCCGCCCGCGCCTCCTGGGCGAGCTGCCTCAGCTCGGCGGTGCACATCATGAAGCGGTCCGCCGGCAGGTGCTTGAAGTAGTGGCCCACGTCCGCGCCCAGGGCGAACACGTGGACCGGGACCCCCGCCTCCCGGCCCGCCTCCACGGACTGGCGCAGGCCGGACAGGACCGCCGGGTGCCGGGTCTGGTAGGACGCGGCGACCCGGTGGTTGCTGCGGTCGGCGGCGAGGTAGAACTGGGTCAGGTCCTTGGTGCCCATGAAGATCTCGCTCGCCCCGGCCGCGCAGAACCCGGCCGCCGAGTGCACCGCCGCCGGCGTCTCGACGAAGACCGACAGCGGGACGTCGTCGGGCAGGTCGAGCCGGACCCGCAGGCGCAGGAACTCGTCCTGGTCGTTGATGAACGGCACCGCGAAGCTGACCCGGTCGGCCTCCGGGCCCAGGTGCTCGCCCAGGTAGGCGCGGAGCGCGTGGAACGCGTGCGGGTAGTGCGGCTCGTGCAGCAGCCACCGCGCGCCGTGTAAACCCAGCTCGGGGTTGGTCTCGTGGTCCACGTCCACGGAGTTGGTGATCTGCGCGGCGTCGTCGGAGCGCAGGTCGAGCAGCCGCATCACCAGGCGCTGGCCGGGCAGCAGCTCGGCGACGATGGCGCACAGCTGCGCGCCGATCGCCTCGCCGTAGCGCGCCGCCTCGCCGACCCCGGCCCGCAGCGCGTCGAGCGGGCTCAGGCCCGAGGAGAGGCAGACGAACTCCTCCCGGATGAAGAACGAGGTGACCTGCTCGACGCGGGGCGTGATCGCGTTGGTCGAGCGGATGTCCGTGGCGTCGGCGATGACGACGCACACCGACCTGAGGTCGTCGGGGGTGACGGTGGGGTAGTCGCCGGCGGGCTCGGCGGCGTCGTGCTCGCCGAGGACCACCGACTCGCGATCGGTCCGGACGGTCACGTGCCCGACCACGCCGGCCAGTTCCCCGTGCGGCACGCGCAGCACCGGGATCCCGCGCGACCGGCACAGCGATTCCATGTGACCGGTCCGGCCGCCGCCGGAGCAGATCACCGCGACCGACCGCACGATGGTGTCGTAGAGCTCCGGCCCCAGCGCGTCGACCACCAGGACGGAACCGGGCAGGGGTCTTCCGGTGTGGTTGGCGATACCGCGAACGCTCGCCGACGGCGAACCGACGAGCAACACCCCTGGGATTTCGCGCGGGCTCACGGCATCCTCCTACCGATTCCGATCGGTTCGCGGGCCTGGCGGACGAGTCGGCTGGGCCGACCCGCGGGGCCGATGTCGCCGTGCGCGACATCGGCCCCGGGTTTGTGTCGAAGGCGTCGAGCCATGATCCCGAGCGTCGCAGTCGTACGCCCGGTCCCGCATCTTCTCGTGTGCGAGGTGGTGCGCCGTTCGAGTCGATCCGCCGTGGTAGTCGGTGGTCCGCGTGCCGTTCACGCCACCCGTCGGGGTGAGCAACGGCGGAGTGGTCCGACACCGCCGCCGCACCGTAGGAATGGTGACGGGAGAAGGGAGGGGTTTCGGTCAGCCGACCGGTTCCGCGGCTCCTTCGAGCCCCAGCAGGAACCGGAGTTCGCGCGGGGTCACGGAGAGGTCGGTCAGCTTGGTGGTCGCCGCGGTGTTCACCGCGAACCGCACCGCCCGGTCGTCGGGCACGACGCCGCCGGCGCGGGCGATCACCTCCCGGATCCGCCGGAGGTTGTCCTCCAGGCGACCGGCCGCGACCTCGCGGTCGGCACGGTCCCGGGTGGCCATCCGGCGGACGTCGAGCATGACCGAGCCGGACACGGCGTCGCGCAGCTCGGGGTCGGGCGCGTCGGTCAACGACGGGACGAGGTCCGCCGCCCGGTCGTCGTAGCAGGACTCCAGCCGGTGCAGCGTCGTCGCGGCGACCTCCACCGAGTGGTTCTTGATCGCGGCGAGGTTGAACGTGAACGCGCCGGTCCGGCCGTTGCGCACGATCTCGTCGCCCTCCCGCGGGCTGCCGACGACCGAGATCGGCCCGGACGGCGTTCCGCCCGGTCCGAGGAGGCGGCCGCACGGGTCCACCTCGACGCCGCGGCCGGTGCGGCGGTGCGGCACGGCCAGCTCGCGGCGCAGCAGGCTCGACCAGAGCGCCGAGTCCGCGCGCTCGTAGTTCGACTCGCGGCCGAACGGCCCGACGACCAGGTCGGCCTCGACGGTCCGCGTCGTGCCCCCGTCCGCGACCGTCACGACCAGCGTGCCGGCGTCGGTGGTGTGGATGCGCTGGACGCGACCGCCGGTGAGCACGACCGGGCCGTCCCCGCCGGTGGCGGCGTCGACGATGTCCGTGGTGTACGCCATGGCGCTCACCCGCAATACCGCGATGAGGCTGCCGTAGCTGTCGAGCAGGGCGCGCAACTCGTCGGTGGGCACGCGTTCCAGGATTGCCGGGAGGTGCGGTTCCCACGATTTCGCGACCCGTTCGGTGACCACGTCCGGCGATATCCCGGGGTGCTCGCGGGCCACGGCGGCGCACGCCCGGTCCCATTCCTCGCGGATCCGGCGGACGAATTCCTCCCGCCCTTCGTAGGTGGCCGCGGACAGGCGCGGCGGGGATAACTCGAAGACCTGGTGGCGGTGGTCCGCCGGATAAGTGCGCGGCGTGAGCCCGGAACCCGAGATCATGTGGATGCGGCCTTCGTGGCCCTGGCGCAGGAGCAGCGTCGCGGTGTCGTACCCGCTGAGCAGGGTGCCGATGACGGCCACCACGGCGTCTTTGCGGACGTTCAGCACGCGGTCGATGCCGTCGGGCGAATAGGGGCTGCGCACGAACGCGGGGTGGTCCAGCACCTCGGCGGCGTAAGCCGGGTGCTTCGTCTCCAGGCCGGTCGCGAGCACGACGTGGTCGGCTTCCAGGGTGGCGCGGGCGACCGCCGGGGAACCGGCCGGCAGGGCGAGGTGCTCCACCACGACGTGCGCGCGGTCGCCGAAGACCTCCAGGTCGACCGCTTCCCCGTCGGCCTCGACCAGCGTCACGCCGCGCGCCGCCTCGCGGACGGCCTCGGCCAGCCGGTCGACCAGGTAGTCCTGGTAGATCCGGCGCGGCGCCGGACCGGACTCGGTGAACGCGAAGTCCCGCCAGTCCGCGGGCCAGTCCGACCGGTCCGCCTCGTGGTTGGCCCAGTTCACGAAGTCGTCCACGTCCTCGCGGAAGGCCGACATGCGCCCCGCCTGGATGTTGAAGACGTGGTGCCAGTGGTTGCTCTCGCGCTGGTAGGCCACGCCGGAGCACCGGTAGTCCGGACGGCGTTCGAGCAGCACCACTTCCAGTGGCTCGCGGGCGAACCGGAGGAGGCGGATGGCGGTCGCGGTGCCGGCCAACCCCGCTCCGACGACGACAACCCTGCGCACCCGGTCGAAGCTTCTCACCATGCCACCTGTGTCCCCTCTGGCGCTCCGCGCCGAAGTCGGGAAGGCCCGGCCGAGGCCGTGCCGCACCGCACGGCGCACTGGGTGATCGGGGGCAGAATACCGCTGACCAGGGTTATTGAAAACGGTGTGATGCAACCTCGCCGGGCCATTTCCCGACACCCCGCCGGACGGCGGGCGAACCGTGGGAAGCGGACGTCGGCGCAGGTCAGCGGCTTGGAAGCGGCGAGCGGGCAACGATGGGGACGGATGTCCGCACATTCCCGTAGTCATTCCGACCCAAGCCCTTGACAATTGTTGCGGCAGCCGGTTTGGACCATTCGGTCGAAAGGGGGGCGAATCGCCGCGGAAGTGCGGCGGACGAACCCCGGCCGCCGGCCGACGAACCGGGGCGGCCGGGCGGGCACCGGCGGGCGCGGAGCCGGCGGCGCGAGGCGAACCCGGCGGGACGCGAGACGGACCGGCGGCTGCCGGTGAGCGGGCGCGGCGGCGGACAGCGGGGCGGCGGTGGGCGGCGAACCGGGGCCGGCGCGACGGAGAGCGGGCAGGCCGGCAGAGAGCAGGGGGAAACCCGCGGGCCGCCGGGCGGGGCGTCAGGAGCCGTTCGACCGCGGTGCGGTGGCGAGGACCCGCTCGGCCAGGCGTCGGGCCCGCCGGGCGGGGCCGTCCGGGCCGAAGGACTGACCGGAGGCGTGCACGCCCTCGAAGATCAGCATGAGGTGGTCGGCCAGCTCGGCCGGGTCGTCGACGCCGAGCGCTTCGGCCAGCTCGCCGATCCGGTCGCGCGTCCACGACTTCGCCGCGACGGCGTTGCGGTGCGCGGGCAGCGTGGGCTCCGGGAACTCGGACAGCGACATGAGGAACGCGCACCCGCGGAACTCGGCGGAGGAGACCTCCGCGAACGCGAGGTCGAGCACCGCCAGGATCCGCTCGCGCGGGTCCGGTCCGGCGGACGCGACCGCCGCGCCGAACCGGGCGCGGAAGTCGAGGTCCGCGCGCTCGACGTAGGCGCCGACGAGGTCGTCCTTCGACGCGAACAGGCGGTAGAGGGTGGTGGGCGCGATCCCCGCCTCGGCCGCGACGAGGTCGACGCCGGTGGCCCGGATGCCCTTGCGGTAGAACAGGTCCGCGGCCACCTGGAGGACGTGGGAACGGGTCTCGGCAGCGCTTCGTGGCACGGTTCCCCTCGCCGTCGCGGTGCCAGGGATGGTTCCCTCCAGTTTAGCGCCACCTCGGCGGACCTGCCACGATGCGGCGAGGCGATCAAGGGGCGACCGGCGGGCGCTCAGGACGCCGAAGGGCGGTCGTCGAGCCAGGCGGCGTTGCGCGAGGCGGGCACCGCGAACGGCAGCCGCACGACCGCGACCGCCGGACCGGCCAGGTCGGCGGCGTCCAGCACCAGCACCTCGTCGCCCGCGACCACCACCACCCAGCCGTCGCCCTCCTCCCGGCCGCGCGGCACGAACACCGGCCGACCGGGCGTGGCGGCCAGCTCGCGCCGCCACGTGCAACCGAGCGCCACGTCGTGCCGGACGACCGCGGCGCCCGCCGCGCCGAACACGAACCGGTGCCGACGGCCGGTCCGGCGCTCGTCCACGCCGGCGACGTCCACCGCGGCCAGCTCCACGCGGCGCACCCGGCCGGTGGCGAGGTCGATCACGTGGCGGCGCAGCACGCCCGGCGCCCAGACGGCGTCCACGACCACTCGGCCCAGGTCCTCGTAGGCGTTGACCAGGGAGAGCACCTCGCCCTCGCCGACCTCGAACCAGTCGGGCCGGCCGTAGGCGAGCAGGCCGACGCGCACCGGGCCGCGAGCCGGACCGGAGTACGGGTCGCGCAGGCCGACCAGGTCGGCGGCGCGGCTGTAGCGGGGTGGCGAGTCGAAGACGACGACGAACCGCTCGGTCACCCCGACCGCGCGCATCCGGGGCGCGCCCTCCAGCGGGAACGGCTCGGCGCGCAGCACCCCGCCGCCCTCGTCCGGCATCACGTGCTCGACGTAGCCGAAGCCCTGGTGCGACACGGCCGTGTGCCAGACCTCGCCGTCGAAGACGGGCCGGGCCATCGTGGCCCCGGAGGGCCGGTCGGCGGGCGCGAGCGCGGCCGGGCGCGGCCCGCGGTACCACCGCGCGCCGTCAGGCCCCAGGCGGACGCCGGACACCCCGTACCTGCCGGACCAGACCACCGCACCGCGCAGGTCGACGGGGAGCCGACCCCGCACGACCGGCGACTCCGCGGCTTCCCGTACCGACGCGACCACGCGAACCACCCCGTCCAGGGATTCCATAACACTGTCTTACTACCATTTATAGCGGCGTTATGGAACCTCGTCAAGCCGCTCCGGCACCCTGCGGCAGGTATACCCACCCGGCGTATCGCCCACACGACAACGGCACCCCACCGGGCGGTGGGGTGCCGTTGTCGTCGCGCCGCGGGCTACAGCGGCACGTTGCCGTGCTTGCGCGGCGGGGTGGGCCGGCGCTTGTTCCGCAGCATCGCCAACCCCCGCGCCACCGCGGACCGGGTGTGCGCCGGGTCGATCACGTCGTCGACCAGCCCCCGCTCGGCCGCGTAGTACGGGTGCACGAGCTGTTCCGAGTACTCCGCGAGCAGCTCGGCGCGCAACGCGTCCGGATCGGCGGCGGCGGCCAGCTCCTTGCGGAAGATGACGTTCACCGCGCCCTCCGCGCCCATCACCGCGATCTCGTTGGTGGGCCACGCCAGCGACAGGTCCGTCCCGATGGACCGCGAGTCCATCACGATGTACGCGCCGCCGTACGCCTTGCGCACGATCACCTGGATCCGGGGCACGGACGCCTCGCAGTAGGCGTAGAGCAGCTTGGCCCCGTGCCGGATGACGCCCGCGTGCTCCTGCGCCGTCCCGGGCAGGAACCCGGGCACGTCGACCAGCGACACGAGGGGGATGCCGAAGGCGTCGCAGAACCGCACGAACCGCGCCGCCTTCTGGGACGCCTCGATGTCGAGCACGCCGGCGGACACGATCGGCTGGTTGCCGACCAGGCCGACGACACCGCCGTCGATCCGGCCGAACGCCACGACGACGTTGCGCGCCCAGCCCTCGTGCACCTCGATGAACTCCCCGTCGTCCACCACCTCCGCCATGAGCACGCGCATGTCGTAGGGCTGGTTCGGCTCCACGGGCACGATCGCCGCGAAGTCCGGCCGCACGTCGTCCACCGCGCCCACCGGCTCGTGGGCGGGCGGCGGCTCCAGGTTGTTCGACGGCAGCAGCGACACCAGGTAGCGGACGTCCTCCAGGCACGACTCCTCGTCGTCGTGCACGAACGACGCCACGCCGGACAGCTCGCCGTGCACGGCCGCGCCGCCGAGCTGGTCGTGCGTCACCTCCTCCCCCGACACGGCGTGCACCACGTCCGGTCCCGTCAGGTACATCTGCGCGGTGCCGCGCACCATGAACGTGAAGTCCGCCAACGCGGGCGAGTAGGCCGCGCCGCCCGCCGACGGCCCGAGCACCACGGCGATCTGCGGCACGATCCCGGACGCGGCGACCTGGCGGCGGAAGATGCCGCCGTAGCCGTCCAGCGCCATCACGCCCTCCTGGATCCGCGCGCCGCCGGAGTCGTGCAGCGCGATGATCGGCGAGCCGGTGTCGACGGCCATGTCCATCACCTTGTGGATCTTCGCCGCGTGCGCCTGGCCCAGCGACCCGCCGAAGATGGTGAAGTCCTGCGCGTAGACGAACACGCGCCGGCCGTCGATCGTGCCCGAGCCCGCCACCACGCCGTCGGTGTGCGGGCGGTGCTCGGACACCTTCAGGCCGTGCGCCTGGTGCCGCCGGTACAGCTCGACCTCGGTGAACGAGCCCTCGTCCAGCAGCATCTCCAGGCGCTCGCGGGCGGTGCGCTTGCCCAGCGCGCGTTGCCGGCGCACCGCGTCGGCGTTGGCGACCGCCCGGTCGCGCAGGTCGTCGTTGCGCTCCCGGAGCAGCGCCATCGTGCGCGGGGGCAGCTCCGGCCGGATGTCCGCGTGCCCGTTGACCCGGTCGATCCCTGAAGTCGTCATCGTCGTCCCGCCTGGCGTTCGGTCAGCGCCCCGGTGTCGACCAGCCACCGCACCGTGTCGGTGACCGTGTCGGCGAACGGGCGGGGCTTCAGGTCGAGCGTGCTCGCGGCCGGGTCGACCCGGACCGCCGCGCCGACCGTGGCGATCGCCCCGTACTCGGCGGGGAGGTGCCACGGCCAGGCCGGCTGCACCAGGTCGACGAACCGGCCGACGGGCGTCATCAGCGCCGGGGGCAGGAACACCGCGGGCAACGCGCGCCCGGTGGCCTGCCTGATCCCCTCGACGTACTCGCGCGTGGTGAGGTAGCGCCCGGGGCCGAAGTGCCGCCCCGGGGGCTCGGCGGCGTCCGGGCCCAGCAGCGCCACGTGCAGCGCCGCCGTGTCCCGCACGTCGCCGATCTGCAGGCCGCCCGCGGGCCACATCGGCATGATCCCGCGCAGCGTGTTGCGCAGCCGGTCGGTCTGGTCGCCGAACTTCGGGTCGTGCGGCCCGAGGAGGGCCGGCGGGTAGCTCACGACCACCGGCGCCCCCTCGTCCTGGTGCCGCCGCGCGATGGCCTCCGACGCGGCCTTGGTGGCCGCGTACGGCTCGCGCGTCGTGCCGACGGGCGAGTCCTCGCGGATGACCCGCACGCCCGGCGTGAACAGCGCCGCGATGCTGGACACGTGGACGATCCGACCGGCGCCGGCCCGGCGGGCGGCGCCGAGCACCACCTCCGTGCCGCGGGCGTTGGTGCGCAGCATCTCCGCCCTCCTGCGCCGGTCGAACGAGTACACCGACGCCGCGTGCACGACGGCGTCCGCGCCGCGCACCGCCGCGGCGACCGACCGCTCGTCGGTCACGTCCCCGACGACGACGTCCACCGCGTCGGGTGGCACCTCCAGCGGCCGGGTGGCGGCGGCCACCGCGTTCGCGTCCCGGACCAGCAGTCGGACCCGGTGCCCGGCCCGGACCAGCTCCGCCGCCGTGTGCGAGCCGACCAGACCGGTACCGCCCGTGACGGTCACCAGCATGTGCACTCCTCCCGAGGTGTGGGGAACCCGACGTCAGACCCGGTGGAACGCGCTGCCGTAGAACAGCAGCGCCCGGGCGTCCGCGCCCCGGCTGCACGCGAGCACCCGGCCGACGAAGATCGTGTGGTCCCCGCCGTCGTGGGACCGCACCAGCTCGCACTCCAGCCAGGCCAGCGACCCGTTCAGCAGCGGCGCGGCGCTGTGCCGGCCCTCGACCCAGTCGACCGCGTCGAACTGCTCGGGCCCCAGCGGGCGGCGCTTGTCGGCGAAGTACTTCGCGGTGTCCCGCTGGTCCGCGCCCATGATCGACACGCCGAAGCGCCCGGTCTTGGCGATGGCGTCGTGCATCACCGCGGAGTGGGCGATGCACACGAGCACGAGCGGCGGGTCGAGCGACACCGAGGTGAACGCGTTGGCCGTCATGCCGTGGATGTGCTCACCGCCGACCGTCAACACCGTCACGCCGGTCGCGAACAGGGACATGGCGTCCCGCAGCGACGTCTCCTCCATCGTGGTGGCGGCCTCGTACACGGTCGTCACACCCCCTGGCCGGCGCGGGCGAGCACCGGGGCCCCGGCGTAGGGCGCGAGCGCCTTGCGCAGGTCCTCCGGCACCCGGGACGGCACCGTGTTGGTGTTCGGGCCGCGCATGCACGCGATCCGCTGCCTGCCCTTGGCGACCAGGACCTCCTGGCCGCCGGTGACCTTGACGTAGTCGAAGGCGAACTGGACCTGGGTCTGGGTCAGCTCCTCCAGCCGCATCCGCACCGACAGCTCGTCGAAGAGGGTGATCTCGGAGAAGAACTCGCACTCGACCTTGAGGGTGAACAGCTTGAGGTCGTCCTGGAGGTCGCGGAGCACGCTCGGCGCGTTCTCCTTGAGGAACATCTCCCGGCACCGGCCCTGCCACCGCAGGTAGTTCACGTAGTACACGTTGCCGACGAGGTTGGTCTCCTCGAACCCGACCGTGTGGCGGATCTCGTAGTAGTTCGACACGTCAGTCCTCCTTGCCGACGAGCACCGTGAACACCACCGGCTCGGGCCGGTCGTTGAGGGTGGTCACCCAGGTGGCGACCTTGGCGTCGCCGGTCGACAGCACGGCCCAGCCGTCGGGGTGCACCCGGTCGACGGTGAGCGCCTGCGTGGTGGAGCCGGTCTTGCGCAGGCACTCCAGCGCGCCCCACACCCGCGTGCCCGCCACGGCGGCCGTCTCGCCCGCCTCGGCGGCGAGCAGGTCGCGCACGCCGATCAGGTCGGCGCCGAGCAGGTCCACCCAGTCCTCCTCCGCTCGGGCCGCGGCCGACTCGACGTCCACGCCGACCGTGCCGCCCGCCGCGGCCACCGCGAACGTGACGCCCGCGCTGTGCGAGGCGGACACCGCCGCGCCGTCGACCTCGGGCTTGCCGTCGAGCCGGTACCGCACGTCGACCGGCCGGTCGAGCGCCCGGCTCAGCGCGAGCGCGGTCTGCGCGCGGCGCTCCGGCGTGACGCCGGCCGGGTCGGGCTCGACCACGACCGCGCGGCTGCCGCCCAGCACCCGCTCCAGCGAGCGCTCCAGGTAGGAGCCGAGCATGGTGGGCGTCCACGGGCCCGCGCCGTCGCGCTTGCGCACGGCCCGCAGCACCAGGCCCTCCCACCGCTCGACGAGCCGGCCGCCGGGGTCGCGCACGTCGAGGTCGTAGGTGTAGCTGTCACCGTCCTGCGACCGCTCCCGCGCGTCCAGCACGACGTACTCGGTGAGCTGGTCGACCGGCGCGGCCAGGTACAGCCGCTCGACGCTCTGCGGCAGCAGCGTCGCGTCGGGGACGCAGCACTGGATGGCGTGCATCATCACGTCGCGCGTGCCGGGGTCGGCCAGCATCCGGTCCTGCGGCAGGAACGGGGCGAACCAGGAGGCGACGGAGGTCGTGGCGACCTCGGCCACCGCGTGCCGGGCGCTCGCCCGCCGGTAGCCCTGCAACCGCTGGAACCGCTTGCCCTGGAACAGGACGCTGCCGTACAGCTCGGTGACCGGGTCCACCGGCACCAGCGGCAGCACGGGCGCGGCGTCGACCACGTCGCCGGGGATCGCCGGGCGCGGGAACCGCAGCCTGGCCCGGAAGTGGTCGGCGGAGAACCCGGTGTCCTCGGCCCGGATCGCCACGTCCACGGTCCCGGCGTCGCGGGCCAGCGCGGCGATCCGCACGGTCAGCGAGCCGCCCGGCCGCACGACCACCGGCCGCAGGAACTCCACGTCCTCCAGCAGCGGCGGCGCGTCGTGCCCGGTGAGGGCGACGGCCACCTGGGTCATGGCCTCCATGCCGAGGACCGCCGGGAACAGCAGGTCGCCCTCCAGCAGGTGGTCGCCCAGGTACGGGTCGCTGCCGTCGGACAGGTCGGCCTCGGTGACCAGCTCGACCGACGGGTAGTGGACCAGGACGCGGTCCACGAACCGGGCCAGCGGCAGCTCGGTGCGCGCCATCTCCAGCGTGGGCAGGCCCGCCGCGCGGCCGGAGACCACGAGCACGGGGCCCACGGACGGGTCGGCCAGCACCTCGCGCAGCACCGCGAGGCCCGCGTCGGTGGAGATCGGCGTGATGCCGTCGCGCATCAGCGCCTCGACCACGCCCAGCCGCTCGCCCATGCCCGCGCCGGACCAGACCGACCACTCCAGGGCCAGCACCCGCGCCCGCGGGTGCCGCTCGCCGAACTCGACGGTCAGCTCGGACATCCAGTCGTTCGCGGTGGAGTAGTGCGCCTCGCCGCGCAGGCCGGCCCGGCCGATGATGCTGCCGAACGTGACCAGGAGCTTGATCCGCTCCCCATCCACGGCGTCGAGCACGGCGCGCAGGCCCGCGACCTTCGGCGCGAGCGTGGCCCGGAAGTCCTCTTCGGACAGACCGGTCAGCGCCTTCGGCTCGTTGCGGCCCGCGCCGTGCAGCACGGCGGTCACCTCGCCCAGTTCGGCGCGGAACCCCGCCACCGCGGCGGCGACCTGCTCGGCCGAGGTCACGTCGGCCCGCTCGTAGCGGTGCCGGATGCCCGCCGCGGCCATCCGGGCCAGGTTGGCCGCCAGCTCCGGGTCGGCGGCCGGGTCGGCGCGGCCGATCAGCGCGAGCGACGCGCCCGAGTCGGCGGCCATCGCGATGGCGCACTCGGCCGTGATGCCCTTGCCGCCGCCGGTCACCAGCAGCACGTCGTCGGGGCCCAGCGGGGTGGAGCCGGGCTCGACCCCGCCCGACACCGCCCGCAGCACCGGCACGGTCCGCACGCCGTCGGCGTCGTAGCGGGCCTGCGAGAAGCCGGTCGTGGCCGCGACCTCGGCCGCCACCCGCCGCACCGCGTCGGTGTCGTCGGCCAGGTCGACCAGCGTCACCGGGATGTGCGGCGCCTCCAGGTGCAGCGTGCGGGCCAGGCCGGACGCGCCCAGCCGGTGCTGCACGACCGCGAGCCGGCGGCCGGTGGCGAGCACGTCGCGCGCGGCCTCCAGGAACAGGCCGACGTGCGCGTCGCCGCCCTCCGGCGGCAGCAGCAGGAGCACGCCGTCGCCGGGCAGGCCGGCCTTCAGCGGCTCGGCGAGCGCATGCCCCTCGGGCGCGTAGACGGTCCACTCCCCCGTCGCGCCCGGCGCCGCGCCGACCAGCTCGCGCTCGACGTGCTCGACCAGGAACGGCCGCACCCACGGCGCGACACCCGGCACCTCGCCGTGGTCGCGTTCCGCGGCGTGCGCGGTGTCGGCGAGGTTGTCGATCAGCTCGGCCAGCTCGCCCATCCGCACGGTGGCGAAATTGGTCGTGCCCTCCAGGGCGGGCCGGCCCAGGGTGCGGGTGACCTCGTTGACGAGCTGGCCGACCGTGATGGAGCTGAGGTGCAGGTCGTCCAACGGGTGGGTGTGCGCGGTGATGGCCTCCAGCGGCAGCTCCACGCGCTGCGCGGCCAGCCGGCGCAGCAGTTCCAGCGTGGACTCGCCGTCGGGGGTCGTCGCGCCCGCCGAGGGCTGGGGCACCCCGGCGGGCGCGACCGCACCGCCCGACCCGTCCGGCCCGGCCGACAGCAGGGACGGGTCGAGGGCGGGAGCCGTCTCGCACGGGCTGGCGAGGAACGTCATCTCCCCGTCCAGCGGCAGGTCGCGGACGACCCGGTCGGCGAACAGGGCCTCCGTGCGGATGTCGCCGCCCAGCACGTGGGTCGCGGCGACGACGGTCAGCAGCGACGTCAGCGACGCGCTGTCGGTGTCGACCGAGAGCACGGGCTTGTCGGGCGCGATCTCCTCGACCAGGCCGGTGAGCACGCGGCCGGGGCCGACCTCGACGACCAGGTCGGTGGCGGCGGCGGCCTTGGCGGCGGCCTCGTGGAACCGCACGGGGAGGGTGATCTGGTCGCGCAGCAGCGCGCGCAGGTCCGTGCCGGCCTCCAGCACGTCACCGGTGACGGTGGAGTGCACCGGCCGGATCAGCCGGCCGAAGTCGAAGTCGACCAGCCGTTCCGCCATGGCCTCGGCCGCGGGCGACACCAGCGGCGAGTGGAACGCGTGCGAGACGTTGATGCGGGTGGCCTGCACGCCTTCGGCCCGCGCCACCGCGCACACCCGGTCCACGGCCTCGGCGGGCCCGGACAGCACGGTCTGGGACGGGCCGTTGAAGCCCGCGATCACGACGTCCTCGCCGGCGGCCAGTTCCAGCGCCCGCTCCGGGGTCGTGGCCAGGCCCGCCATCGCGCCGCCGCCCCGGCTCGCGCCCGCCATGACGCGGCCGCGCTCGGCGGCCAGCGACAGCACCCGGTTGGCGTTGATCGCGCCGCCCCAGTGCACGGCGGTCAGCTCGCCGAGGCTGTGCCCGACGGCCGTGTGCGCCTCGACGCCCAGCTCGCGCAGCACCTTCAGCGCGGCGAGGGAGCCCGCGACGATGCGCGGCTGCGCCACCTCCGTGGCGACCTGGTCGCCGTCGGTCGGCAGGTTCGCCGACGCGAACACCTCCTCGGCGACCGGGAAGCGGCGGCGGATGGCGCCGACCGCGCCCCGGCCCGAGCCCTGGCCCGGGAACAGGAACGCCAGGCGCGGCGCGGACGCCCGGTCGTCCAGGAACACGCCGTCCGCGACGTCGAAGGCGGTCGTGCCCTCGGCCACCGCGGCGACCAGCTTCGCGACCTTGCGCTCGGCCTCCTCGGGCGTGCGGGCCACGACCGCGCCGCGCAGCGACGCGCCGGTCAGCCGCGCGGCCAGGGCCGCCGCCAGGTCGCCCAGCTCGGCGAACGCGAGCTTCGGCAGCAGCGCGGCGACCTCGGCCAGGCGGTCCTTGAGCGCGGTGCGGTCCGGCGCGTCGAACAGCAGCACCTCGGCGTCCTGGCGACCGGCGACCAGCGCCCTGGTCCGGGCGTCGAGGCGTGCGCGCCGGGGCGCGTCCGGCGCGGCCTCCAGCGCGATGTGGGTGTTGATGCCGCCGAAGCCCATGGCCGACACGCCGGCGCGCACCGGGCGGTCCTCCGGCCACAGCTCGGCCTCCGAGGGCACGTACATCACCGCGTTGTCGGCGGTCAGCTTCGGGTGCGGGTCGTAGTGGCCGGTGCCCGGCGGGATGACCTGGTGGTGCACGGCGAGCGTCGCCTTGATCAGCCCGGCGACCCCGGCCGCGGCCTTGGTGTGCCCGAAGTTGCCCTTGACGGTGCTCAGCGCGGCGGGCCGGGCGTCGGGGTCGGCGGCGCGGCGGGCCGAGGAGAGGGCCTCGATCTCCGTCTCGTCGCCCAGCGCCGTGCCCGTGCCGTGGCCCTCGAAGTAGGACACGGTCTCCAGGCCGTAGCCGGCGCGGCCGTAGGCGCGGTGCAGGGCGAGGCGGTGGCCGTCGGCCTCGGGCCGGGTGATGCCGCCTTTGCCGTCCGACGAGACGCCCCAGCCCGCGATCGTGGCGTAGACGCGCAGGTCCCGGGCGATCGCGTCGTCCTCGCGCATCAGCACCAGCGAGCCCGCGCCCTCGCCCGGCCAGAAGCCGTTGGAGTTCTTGTCGTAGACCTTCATCACGTCCTTGGCCAGCGCGCCGGTCTTGGCGAAGCCGATGACCTCGAACGGGTCGATGGACAGGTCGACGCCGCCCGCGATGGCCACGTCCATGTCGCCCTCGACCAGCGACTTGGCGGCCGTGGCGACGGACAGCAGCGAGGAGGAGCACGCGCCGTCCACGGTGTAGCCGCCGCCGCGCAGGTCGAAGTAGTTGCAGATGCGGCCCGCGATCGTGTTGGCCAGGCCGCCCGCCAGGGTGTCCTCGTTGATCTCCGGGAACGGCGCCTTGTACCGCACCTCCAGCTCGCCCAGGAAACCCGCCACCTCGTCGTCGGGCCAGCCCTTGGCGGTCAGCGCGGCGGCGACCGTGCGCCGCACGTACGGCCAGCGCAGCCGCATGACGTTCGCCCGGGAGAACTCGCCGGTGAGGCTGTTGCCCAGCACCACGCCGGTGGTCTGCTTCGGCAGTCCCTCGCCGTCCGGGAAACCCGCGTCGGCCAGCGCCCGGGCGGTCACGTCCAGCGCGAGCCAGTGCGTCATGTCCGTGGAGCGGAACGTGCTGCCGGCCACGCGGTAGCGGACCCGGTCGAACTCGAAGTCGCGCAGCACCGCCGCCTTCGAGGCGTAGAAGCGGTCCGGTGCTTCGGGGTCCGGGGAGTAGTAGTCCGCCTGGTTCATCCGCTCGTCGGGCAGCCTGCGGAAGGCCCGACGACCGGCCAGGACGTTTTCCCACAGTTCCCCGGTGGAACTGGCATCGGGGTAGCGCAGGCCGATGCCGACGATTGCGATCCGCTCACTGCTCATGCTTTCACCGTCTTTGCGGACATCGGGGGTTCGGGAGGTTCGCAAATGCCGTCGCGCGGCAAATACGACAAACACGCACGGCACTTCGGAAAATGTGCGCAAGGTCAGCGTGCACGACCGCCCGACCGCGTTGCTTCTCCGATTTTGCCCTGCTGACCTGCGCTTTTGCATAACAGCGTGATCCGTATTTCGCCGCAGCGCCCGGCCACTTCCGCGCCCGCGCGCGACCCGCCGCCCACCAGCGCACACCCGGCCACCCGGACGCGGCGCGGGAACCCGGGGGCTGTTCGGCCCGCCGAGCGCGCACACCCGGCCACCGGAACCCGGCACGGGAACCAAGGGCCGTTCGGCCCGACAACTGCGCACAGCGGAAGAAGGAATCGAAGCATCACACTGGGATGCTTTGCCTGCCCCACGGGGCACTGGCCGCCGGGGCTCCGGTCGGCCGACCCGGATGCTCGGGAGAGGGAACACATGGCGCGCAGCGGCACCAACCAGTTACCCCGTCAGGACTCCATCAGGGCGGGCGTCGCCACCTCGACGTTCGTCACCGGCGTGTTCCCGCGGCGGCGCGGTCTCGTCGTCCTGCTCAGCTCGCTCGCGGGCTTCCTGCTCACCGTGGTGTGGTCGGCGCAGTTCGTGGACTCCACGATCGGCGACACCGTGGCGAACACGCTGCTCGGCCACGACGCCAAGGAGACGCCGATCGAGGGCATCGCGGCGGGCATCGCGTTCGCGTTCGTCAGCGGCATCGCGGGCACGTTCACCGCGTGCAACATCGCCGCGTTCGGCGCGGTCGCGCCGATGCTGGGCGCCACCGGGACGCGGTGGGCGAAGTTCGTCACCACGCTCAAGCCGATCGGGTGGCTCGCGGTCGGCATGGTCCCGGTGTCCGCGCTGTACGGCGTGCTGGTGGGCATCGTCGGCACGCGCATGCCGCAGTTCTCCACCGCCGCCACCGCGCCCGGCACGCTCAACGGCCGCAGCGTGCAGTCGCTGATCGTGTTCGGCGTCATCGGGCTGGTGATGCTCTACCTGGGGCTGGCCGCGCTCGGCCTGGTGCGCGACCCGTTCCGCAAGATCGCCCGGCGGTTCCCGAACGCGCCGATGGTGTTCATGGGCGTGCTCATCGGCGGGTTCCTCATCGGACGCCCGTTCGGGCTATTCCGGCAGATGTTCCGTGACGCTGCGGAGAGCCACAATCCCCTGTACGGGGCTGCCGCGTTCACCCTCCAGTCGGTAGGCAACATCATCATCATGGCCCTACTGTTCCTCGCGCTGGCGTACTTCACCGGCGGCCGTTTGCAGCGGTGGCTGTCCGCCGATCCGGCGCGGATCGCCACCGTGACGGCCGTCGCCCTGATCGTCGCCGGTGTCTTCACGTTCATGTACTGGGACATCCGGCTCCTGGCCCGGCGGGAGATCATCCCGTGGTACCCGACGGCGCCGTGGGCCTGATCACGGCGAGGGGAACGACGACATGGGGATCCCGACCGAACCGATCGGCAGCGTGCCGAGGCCCGAGGAGCTGGTCCAGGGCTTCACCGACCACGCGGAGGGGCGCATCGACGCCGCCGCGCTGCGGGAGCTGACCGACAAGGCGCTGGCCGACACGGTCGGCCGGTTCGAGGCCACCGGCTCGCCGGTGGTCACCGACGGCGAGCAGGACAAGCCGAGCTTCCTGACCTACCCGGTGGCGGGCATACCCGACCTGGCCCCCGGCGGGGCGGTGGTGCCGTTCGCCGACGGCCACACCCGGGAGCTGCCGGTGCTCACGAGCGGGCCGTTCCGCTACACCGCGCACGCCGTGGACCTGCTGCGCGCCGCGCAGCGGCTCACGTCGCTGCCGGTGAAGCAGCCGGTGATCGCGCCGTCGGCGCTGAGCCTGCTCTACCCGGCGGACGGCATCGACGGGTACCCGCGCGAGCGGTTCCTCGCGGACCTGGTCGACGAGACCGAGGCCGACATCCGGGCGTGCCTGGAGGCGGGCGCGGCCGTGGTGCAGCTCGACTTCACCGAGGGGCGGCTGTCGCTCAAGCTCGACCCGTCGGGCGGGCTGCTGCGCGACTTCGTGGCGCTCAACAACGCCGTGCTGGAGCGGTTCTCCGCCGAGGAGCGCGCCAGGATCGGCGTGCACACCTGCCCCGGCGGCGACCAGGACTCCACGCACAGCGCGGACGTGGACTACGCCGACCTGCTGCCGGACCTGTTCCGCATCAAGGCCGGCCGGTTCTACGTGCAGCTGGCGAGCGAGCCCGACCGCGAGCGGGTGCTGCGGATCATCGCGGAGCACCTGCCCGCCGACGCGCTCGTCTTCGTCGGCGTCACCGACCCGATCGACCCGCGGGTGGAGACGGCCGAGGAGGTGCGCGACCGGGTGCTGGAGGCGGCCCGGTTCATCCCGGTCGACCGGTTGGGCACGTGCGACGACTGCGGGTTCGCCCCGTTCGCCGACGACACGTCCACCTCCCGTGACACCGCGTTCGCCAAGATCGCCGCACGCGTGCGCGGCACGCGCCTGGCCGAGGAGGCGCTGGGCCTCTGACGACGCCGCGACGCCGGCGCAGCCCACCGCGGCTGCGCCGGCGTCGTCGTTCCCGGGCACCCCCGTTCGCGCGGAGCGGACCGCCACCGTCCACACCGGACCGGGGTGGAGAGCAAGCCACGAGAAGAAGCGCCCCTATCCGTAACGGTGTAATGCATCAGGGTCGGCGCGCCGTCCCCGAGTGACCGCCCCGGCGGGGCACGGAGGGAGTAGTCGGCGCGTCCCCGGCATCGACACGATCGGGACGGGCGGTGACGCGCCGCCCCGCCGAATCGCACGACAGGGGGCGAGGATGACCACGACCACCGGCCGCCTGGCGCGGCTGCCCGGACTGGTGCTGCGGTGCGCCCGGGTCGGCGTCATCGTGTTCGGCTACGGCCTGGTCATCGCGGGCTCCGCGGTCGGCGCGCGGCTGCGGGGCTCGCCCGACGGGCGCGGCCTGCGCGACGGCGACCGGTGGGTCCGGATGCTGACCCGGCTCGGCCCGTCGTACATCAAGATCGGGCAGTTGCTGAGCACGCGGCGCGACCTGCTGCCCGACGAGGTGACCGTGCCGCTCGCCCGGCTCACCGACGGCGCCCGGCCGCCGGGCAGGCGGCGGATCGAGCGCGCCGTCCGGCACGCCTACCGCGATCGGCCCTGGCCGTTCCGCGAGTTCGGGTGGACCCCGGTCGCCGCCGGCAGCATCGCGACCGTCCACGAAGCGGTCACGGTGGACGGTCGCCGGGTCGCGGTGAAGGTGCGGCGACCGGGCATCGAACGCGTGATGTGGCAGGATTTCACCCTGACCTCCGCGGCGATGCGGGCGTTGGGCCTGCTGCCCAGGCTGCGCCGGATGCCGTTCAAGCTCATGCACGGCCAGGTCGGCGGCGCGATCCTGCGCCAACTCGACTTCGAGGCCGAGGCCAGGTCCCTGACCGCCCTGCGGGCCAACATGACCGGCGCCGCCGGCAAGGTCACCATCCCCGCGCCGGTGCCCGAGCTGTGCACGCCCGAGATCGTCGTCATGGACTTCATCGGCGACCTCAGGCGCTTCGAGCCGGGCGAGCTGGACGGCGACACCCGCCGCTCGGTCCAGCGGGCCGTGCTGGGCACGGTGTACGAGATGCTGTTCATCGACGGCCTCGTCCACTGCGACCTGCACCCCGGCAACCTGTACTTCGACCTCAACGCCGACCTGGTGATGCTGGACGCCGGCTTCGTCATCCGGCTGCCGGACCCCGTCCGCCGCTCGTTCGCGGACTTCTTCATCAACATGGCGATGGGCGACGGCTGGTCGTGCGCCCAGATCGTCATCGAGAGCGCGGCCGAGGTCGCCGACGACTGCGACCTGGACGGGTTCCGCGCCGCGCTCGGCGAGCTGGTGGCGGAGACCTCGGGCGCCAAGTCCGGCGAGTTCGACCTGGCCCGCTTCGCCGGCCGCCTGTTCGACCTGCAACGGCGGTTCGGCCTGTTCCCCGCGCCGGAGTTCGCCTTCCCGCTGCTCTCGCTGCTGGTCATCGAGGGCATGATCAAGGGCTTCGACTCCGACCTCGACTTCCAGGCCGAGGCCATCCCCGTCCTGCGCCGCCGCAACATCCCCCGTGACGCCCCATCCGCAGTCGAAAGGTGAGTCGAGCATGGACGCAACCACCTACGTCCGGGTCCCGCTGGTCGAGGAGGGTCAGGCCGAGGGCCGCCTCGCCGAGCTGTACGCCGACATCAAGAGCAGCACCAACCTGCCCTTCGTGCCGGACATGTTCCGCCTGATGTCCACGCGACCCGACCTGCTCGAAGGCGTGGTGGCGGGCTACAAGGGCATGTTCATCACCGGCGTCATGCCGCGGCAGACGCGCGAGCTGATCGCCGCGTGGACGTCGAAGGTCAACGAGTGCCCGTACTGCGTCGGCACGCACAACTTCTTCTTCCAGGCGTTCGGCGGCCCGCAGGAGACGGCCAAGGCCGTCGAGTCCGCGGGCAGCGTGGAGGACCTGCCGGTGGACGAGCGCACCAAGGTGCTGCTGCGCCTGCTGACCAAGCTCTCCAAGGAGGCGTACAGGATCACCGACGCCGACTGGCAGGTGGCGCTGGACGCCGGGTGGTCCACCGACGAGCTGCTGGAGGGGTTCTTCATCGCCGGCATGTTCAACTTCATCACGCGCATGGTGGACGGCCTGGGCCTCGGCATGTCGGTCGCGGCGAGCCGCGTGTCGCAGCAGGAGGTCCCCACCGGAGGTGAGGGGTGACCGGGTCGCGCGCGGTCCTGATCACCGGCGTGAACTCCTCGGGCGGCCTGTCCTCCGGCACCGGCCGCGCCACCGCGCTGCGGTTGCACCGCGCCGGCTGGCCGGTCTACGCCACCGGGCGCAACCTGGAGGGCCTCAAGGACCTCGCCGACGAGGGCGTCACGACGCTCCGGGTGGACGTCACCGACGAGGAGTCGATGGCCGCCGCGGTGCAGCGCGTGACCGAGGACCACGGCGCCGTCGGCGTCCTGGTCAACAACGCCGCGTACAGCCTCAACGGCACCATCGGCGAGACGCCGATCGACCAGGTCCGCCGCCAGTTCGAGACGAACCTCTTCGGCCTGTCCCGGATGACGCAGCTCGTGCTGCCCGGCATGCGCGAGCAGCGGTCCGGCCGGATCGTCATGATGTCGTCGATCTTCGGCCTGTTCGCCACCCCGGGCCGGGGCTACTACCAGGCCACCAAGCACGCCCTGGAGGCCATCAGCGACTCCCTGCGGCTCGAGGTGAAGCCGTGGGGCATCAAGGTGGTCATCATCGAGCCGTCGCCGGTGCTGGGCTCGTTCGTGCCCACCACGGTCGGCGACCTGGAGCTGTCCACCGACAGCGACCTGTACGCCGACTTCTGGGAGCGCTTCGTGGTCTGGCACGGCGCCTACCGCGAGGTGGACCACCCCAAGGGCCGGGGCCGCACCGCGGTGCGGTCGGGCACGGTCGCCGAGACGATCGAGAAGGCGATCACCGCGCCGAACCCGAAGATCCGCTACCGGCTCGGCCTGCCGACGCACCTGCTGAAGCCCCAGCGGGCCATCTTCGGCGACCGGGCCTGGGAGCTGTTCGTCACCAAGTTCTTCCCGCAGCCCTGACGCTCCCCCACGGCGAAGCGGCGGCACGCCGACGCCGACCGCGCGGTGGTCGTCGTGGTCGACGCGGACGGGCGGCCCGCGCCGAACTGCCTGGACGTGTGCGCGGC
>NZ_JBSGBG010000032.1:0-105389 GCF_053601135.1 Actinosynnema sp. NPDC004786
GATTTGACATGGGTTCGGGTGCCTTAGGCTGGACGAAGCCGGCAGGCCTGGCGGGACGCTTTACCCCGCCGGGCCTGCCGGCTTTGGCCTGCCCCGGGTACCCGTAAGGGCCCCATGTCACATCGAGCCGGCCCGCACCACCAAGCCACCTGAGCGTCGAACTCACGGTCCTCGAACGTAGGACTCACGCGCCCCGAACGTAGGACTCACGCGCCCTCAACGTAGGACTCACGGGTCCCCAACGTTCGACACACGGGTCCTGAACGTTCGACACACGCGTTCCGGACGTAGGACACGCGTGACGCGAACGTAGGACACGCGCGGGTTTACGGGTCCAGCTCCCGCGCCACCGCCCGCACCACCTCGGCGATCAGCTTCGTGTTCTTGCGGTCCGGGTACCGCCCCCGCCGCAGCTCGGGCTGCACCTTCAGCTCCAACAGCTTGATCATGTCCTCGATCAGGCCGTGCAGCTCCTCCGCGGGCCGCCGCCGGGCCTCCGCCACCGAGGGCGCGGGGTCGATCAGCCGGACCGACAGCGCCTGCGGCCCGCGCCTGCCCTCGGCCATGCCGAACTCGATCCGCTGACCGGCCTTCAAGCCCTCGACACCCGGAGGCAGCGCGGATTTCCGCACGTAGACGTCTTCGCCGCCGTCCTGGGTGACGAAGCCGAAGCCCTTCTCCGAGTCGTACCACTTGACCTTGCCGGTCGGCACCGTTCCCACCATTCCTTCAAGCGATCACACGACGAACGCGCCCCGGGCGTGCCCGAGGCGCGTCCCACCAGATTAGCCAGAACACCGCCGGCGGGGCACCTCCGATCGCGCGACTACCCTTCACCCCATGTCGACCCCGAAGCTGATGCCCCTGGCAGTGGCGTTGTTCGCGCTCGGCGTGGTGGCCATCGTGGCGATGTTCGTCGCGGGCGAACGCGGTCTACCCGCCTGGGTGTTCGCCGCGGGCTGGCTGCTCGCGCCCGCCGGCCTCGCCCTGGGCGTGGTCGGCGTCGTCAGGGGCGCGCGGCCCCGGCGGTGAGCCGGTCGGCGTTCGCCCGCAACCAGTCGGGGAACCCCGTCAGGTCCGGCAGCACCACGTCCGCGCCTTCCGCCGTCAGCTCTTCGGCGTCGCACGGGCCGCTCGTCACGCCCACGGACACCGCGCCGGCCGCCTTCGCGCCGCGCACGTCGCCCACGTGGTCGCCGACGTACACCGCCGCGCCGTGCGCCTTCAACGCCTCCGCCTTGCCCGTCGACCACAGCTCGCCGAACAGGTGATCGACCTCCCAGTCGAACGCGGCCAGGTGCAACGCCGCGTTGGCCCGGTACTTGCCCGTCACCACGATGGTCGTCCCGCCCAGCTCACGCACCACCGCAAGCGCTTGCGCCGCGCCCGGCAGGGCGACCGTGGCCGGGATGACGACCTCCGGGTACAGGGCGCGGAACCGGGCGACGAGGTCCGGGATCTCCGCCTCGGGCACGCCGAAGTCGCGGTAGATCATGTCCAGCGGCGGGCCGAGGTTCGCCGCGAAGCGCGCGCCGTCGAGGGGGTAGCCGCTCTCCGCCCCCACCGCGTCCATCACGGCCGCCATGCCCGGTCGCGGGTCGATCAACGTCATGTCCAGGTCGAATCCCACGGTCAACGGCACGCTACGAACCCTAGGCGCTGTGCCAAGCTTTGCGCCGTGACGGAACTCACCCGGGACCTGCTCGACGCGGCGGCGGAGCTGATCGCGACCCACGGTTCACGGGGCCTGCGCATGGCGGAGGTCGCCGGCCGGGTGGGCGTGAGCCGGCAGACCGTCTACAACGAGTTCGGCAACAAGGAACGGCTGGTGCAGGCCGTGGCGCTGCACAAGACGGCCGAGTTCGTGGACGGCGTCCGCGAGCGCCTGCTGGGCACGCCCGACCCGCTGGACGGGCTGCGGCGCGGCATCGCGTTCGCGTTCGACCTGGCCGCCCGCGACCCGCTGGCCAAGTCGGTCCTCGACGGCGCGAACGCCGAGGACATGCTGCCGCTGCTGACCACCCGCGGCAAACCGGTGCTCAGCCTGGCCACGGCGGTGTTCGCCCAGCACGTCCGCCGGCACTGGCCCGGGCTGCCGGACGCCCGCGTGCACCTGATCGCGGAGACGATCGTGCGGGTGGCGCTGAGCCACCTGCTGACCCCGGGCAACCGCCGGGTCGAGGCGGTGGTGCAGGTGACGGAGGCGTTACTCCACCACTGCACCACCCCCGCGACGCAGCCACCGCCCCCGGCGCGGCCCGTCAGCCGGCCGTGACGTCCTCGTAGGTCAACCCGATCCGCTCCCCCGCCCGCGTCAGCGTCCGCAGGATCGCCAACGACTCGTCGGGCCGCATGGACGGGCTCTCCGTCTCCCCCGCCCGGACCCGGTTCACCACCTCGCGCAGCTGGGGCACGTACCCGGCCCCCTCCTGCTCGTGCCGGTGCTCGACCCCGTTCACCACGATCCGGCTCGGGTTGAACACCGCCTCGGGCACCTCGACCAGCCCCCGCGTGCCGTACACGACCGCACCCGACTTCAACGGGCTGACCAGCGACGACCCCAGCAGCGCGTGCGCGCCGCCCGGGTAGCCCAGCAGCATCCCGATCTCCGCGTCCACGCCGTCGACCAGCCGGCCGTGCGCCTGCACCGTCTCCGGCTCGCCCAGCAGCAGGTGCGCGAACGACACCGGGTAGATGCCGAGGTCGAACAGCGACCCGCCGCCCAGCGCCTTGTTCCACAGCCGGTGCGCCGGGTCGTGCTCCAGGGTGAAGCCGAAGTCCGCCCGCACGGACCGGACCTCGCCGATCTCCCCCGCCGCGATCAGCTCCGTCATCCGCACCACGAGCGGGTTGAAGCGGGTCCAGATCGCCTCCATGAAGAAGAGGCCGCGCTCGCGCGCGAGGTCCACCACCTCTTGCAACTGCGCCAACGTCAGCGTGGCGGGCTTCTCGCACAGCACGTGCTTGCCCGCCGCCAACGCCGCGAGGGCGACCGCGTGGTGCTGGACGTGCGGCGTGGCGACGTAGACGACGTCCACGTCCGGGTCGGCCAGCAGGTCGGCGTAGTCGCCGTACGCGCGCGGGATGCCGTGCTTGGCCGCGAAGGACTCGGCCTTGGGCAGCGCGCGCGACGACACCGCGAGCACCTCGACGTCGGGCAGCAGGCGGAGGTCGCCGGTCACGACGTCGGCGATGCCGCCCGTCGCCACGACACCCCAGCGGAGTTTGTTCGACACGGGACGGGAGCTTAATCGGGCAAGATGGACCCGTGAGGCTCATCCTGAACCTGATCTGGCTGGTCCTGAGCGGCTTCTGGCTGGCCGTCGGGTACGCGGTCGCCGGCGTGATCTGCTGCGTGCTGATCATCACCATCCCGTGGGGGCTGGCGTCGTTCCGCATCGCGAACTACGCGCTGTGGCCGTTCGGGCGCACGGTCGTGGACCGGCCCGACGCGGGTGCGCCGTCGCTGCTGGGCAACATCGTGTGGATCGTCGTCGCGGGCATCTGGCTGGCCATCGGCCACGTGGTCACCGGCGTGCTGCTGTGCGTGACGATCATCGGCATCCCGCTGGGCGTGGCGAACTTCAAGCTGGTGCCGGTCTCGCTGATGCCGCTGGGCAAGGAGATCGTGCCCGCCCCGTGACGCGGGTGACCTAGTCGGGCTCGCCGTCGAGCCGGACGACCAGGCACGGCCCACCGCTGTAGAGGCCCGCGTCCACGGCCAGCACCCGGCCGTCGGCGTACCGCAGCGGGCCGTCGACCTGCTCCGGCGGCACGCCGAGCTGGTCGGCGATGACGCTGTGCCCGTGCACGACCTCCCGGCCGCCGAGCACGTCGAGCAGCTCGTCCGCCACCGCCGCGCCGTCCGGGCCGCGGAACGCGTACCGGGTGGTCATCTTCCGCCAGCACTCCCACCACTGGTCCAGGTCGTCGCCCCGGAGGACCTCCCGGACGGCCTCGTTGACCTCGTCGATCGTGTCGCCCCACTCCAGGTAGGCGAGGGTGTCGGAGTGCATCAGCAGGTGGCCGTCGACCTCCACGAGCACCCGGCGGGTGGTGAGCCACTCGATGTGGGCGTCGGTGAGCCGGTCCTGGTCGCTGCGCAGGCCGCCGTTGAGCAGCCAGCTGCGGGCGAAGCTGCGGGGCGTGGGCGCGCCGGGGACGTTGCGGTCGCCGAACCGGTGCATGCCCAGCAGCAGCACCTCGTGGTTGCCGATGAGGGCGTCGACCCGGCCGTCGCTCTGGTCGGCCAGGCGCATCACGAACTCGATGACCCCGATCCCGTCGGGGCCGCGGTCGACGAAGTCGCCGAGGAACCACAGCTCCGCGTCGCCGCCGCACCAGTCACCGTCGGCATCGACCAGGCCCGCGGCGTGCAGGGCGCGGGTCAGCTCGGCGAGGTGCCCGTGCACGTCGCCGACCACGAAGAGCGGTCTGTCCACACCTGCGACCATAAGCGACGCGGGGACGCCGCGCGCACAAGTCGATCAGCGCCCGGCCGGGACGCTTCGGCCGCTCCTCCCCCGCGGGGGTGAGGAACCGGCGTCCGACCGGGCGGCGGGAGCCCGCCCGCGACCCGGCGACCACGGCCCGGGGCGCTCACCGCCGCGGTCGGCGCGGCCGACCGCACGCTCGCCGACACGGCCAACCGCAGTCGAGCGCACCCCCACCGACGCGGCCGACCGCCGTCGAGCGCACCCCCACCGACGCGGCCGACCGCCGTCGAGCGAAACCGCACCGACGCGGCCGTCACGTCCCGGCCCCGCGGTCACCGCCGCGGTTGGGGATCGCGGGCTCAGGCCGGGTCGCCCTGCTCGTCCGGGAACGGGTTCGCCGAGTGCCCCACCAGGTCCGCGATCGACTTCACCACCCGCGTCGGCCGGTACGGGTACAGCTCCGCGGTCGTCTCCGCCGAGATCCCGGTGAGCACCAGGATCGTGCGCAACCCCGCCTCCAGCCCGGACCGCACGTCGGTGTCCATCCGGTCGCCGATCATCAGCGTCTGCTCCGAGTGCGCGCCCAGCGCCCGCAGCGCCGACCGCATCATCAGCGGGTTCGGCTTGCCCACGTAATAAGGGGCGCGCCCGGTCGCGCGCTCGATCAGCGCCGCGATCGACCCGGTGGCGGGCAGCGACCCCTCGCGCGACGGCCCGGTGGCGTCCGGGTTGGTCGCGATGAACCGCGCGCCCTCCTCCACCAGCCGGATCGCCTTGGTGATCGCGGTGAAGCTGTAGGTGCGCGTCTCGCCCAGCACCACGTAGTCCGGGTCGCGGTCGGTCAGCACGTACCCGATCTCGTGCAGCGCCGTGGTCAGGCCGGCCTCGCCGATCACGAACGCCGACCCGCCCGGCCGCTGCGAGTCCAGGAACTTGGCGGTGGCCAGCGCGGACGTCCAGATCGCCGCCTCCGGCACCTCCAGCCCCGTGCGGGACAGCCGGGCGCGCAGGTCGCGCTGGGTGTAGATCGAGTTGTTCGTGAGCACCATGAACGGGATGTCGTTCGCGGTCAGCTCGGCGACGAACTCGCTCGACCCCGGGATCGGGTGCTCCTCGTGCACGAGCACGCCGTCCATGTCCATCAGGTAGTTCCACTGAGCGGCCATGGCGGACATGCTGCCGGCTCAGGCGTCGACCACGCGCCGGCGGAACGTCTCGATGAGCGCCACGTTGTACCGCTCCAGCACGTCCCGCTCCTCGGGGGTGAAGCGCGCCAGCACCTCGCGCAGCGTCTCCCGCGCCCCGGCGACCAGGCCGGCGAAGTCGCCCTCGTCGGCCGCGGTCACCTCGACCAGCACCTTCCGCCGGTCGTGCGGGTCGCGCACCCGCCGCACGTAGCCCGCCCGCTCCAGCCGGTCGATCACGCCCGTCACGGCCCCGGTGGACAGCCCGGACAGCTCGGCGATCCGACCGGCGGTGATCGGCCCGCCGGAGCGCAGCGCGAGGTCGAGGCACTTCTCGTCGGTCGCCGACAGGCCCATCCGCTCGGCCACCCGGCTGTGGAACAGGACGGTGAGCGCGCTGCTCTCCCGCGCGTAGGCGCTGAACCGCTCCAGCACGTCGGCGGGCACCTCGTGCTCACTGGTCATGGCAGGCAATTTAGCGTTCCGACGACCGGTATCGGCATCCTCGTCCGACTCGCCGCCCGCCGGCATCCCCCGTTCACCCCAGCACCCGCGCGTGTCCGCCGATTACCCTGGTTGGGGTGACAGCTGTCGAGTTGGGGCTACCCGTCGTGCGCGGCAACCCGGACACCTCCGAACGGCCGGGCTCGCCGCTGCTGGTCGACCGGTTCGGCCGGGTCGCGACCGACCTGCGCGTGTCGTTGACCGACCGCTGCAACCTCCGCTGCACCTACTGCATGCCCGCCGAGGGCCTGGCGTGGCTGCCGAAGCCGGAGCTGCTGTCCGACGCCGAGCTGGTCCGGCTGATCGGCATCGCGGTGACCCGCCTCGGCGTGACCGACGTCCGGTTCACCGGCGGCGAGCCGCTGCTGCGGCCCGGCCTCGACGACGTGATCGCGGCGACGACGGCGCTCGACCCGCGACCACGCGTCTCGATGACCACGAACGGGTTGACCTTGGCCCGCCGCGCGACCGGGTTGGCCGCCGCGGGCCTCGACCGGGTGAACGTCTCGCTGGACACCCTCCGCCCGGAGCGGTTCCTCGCGCTCACCCGGCGGGACCGGCTGTCGGACGTGTTCGCGGGCCTGGCCGCCGCCAGGGAGGCCGGGTTGGCACCGGTCAAGGTGAACACCGTGCTGATGCGCGGAGTGAACGACGACGAGGCCGTGCCGCTGCTGCGGTATTGCCTGGACCAGGGCTACGAGCTGCGGTTCATCGAGCAGATGCCGCTGGACCCGCAGCACGGCTGGGACCGCGCCGACATGGTCACCGCCGAGGAGGTCCTGGCCGCCCTGCGCACCGGGTTCGCCCTGACGCCCGAGCCCGGCGAGCGGGGCGCCGCGCCGGCCGAGCGGTGGCTCGTGGACGGCGGCCCGGCCGTGGTGGGCGTCATCGCGTCGGTGACGCGGCCGTTCTGCGCGGCCTGCGACCGGACCCGGCTCACCGCGGACGGCCAGGTGCGGAACTGCCTGTTCAGCCGGTCGGAGACGGACCTGAGGGCGTTGCTGCGCGGCGGCGCGTCGGACGAGGAGATCGCGGACGCCTGGCGCGGCAACGCGTGGGCCAAGGCCGCGGGGCACGGCATCGACTCGGCCGGGTTCAGCCAGCCCGACCGACCCATGAGCGCGATCGGGGGCTGAGGGTGCGGCTGACGGTGCGGTACTTCGCGGGCGCGCGGGCGGCCGTGGGCGTCCCGGACGAGAGCTTCGACCTGCCCGCGGGCGCGACTACCGTGGGTGCGGCGATCGACGCGGTGCGTGCCCGGCACGGCGAGCGGGTGGCCCGCGTGCTGCCCGCGTGCAGCTTCCTGCTGGACGGTGTGGCGGTCCGCGACCACGACACGCCAGTGTGGTCCGGAGCACAACTGGACGTGTTGCCACCCTTCGCCGGGGGCTGATTCATCGCCACTCTTGCGGATTAACACGTGAGCTAGACCTCACTCCGCGTGATTGATCTCGGTGAATCTCGGAACGGAAACGGACCGATAACGGTGCTCTGAGCAGGCTAAACGGGGCAGTCGAGTAGTCACCCGCCCGCGTTACAGTGACGTGCGTCACGTGCTCGATCATTTGGCGCGAGGCTCCCGGTTACGTACCGTCGCTCTTCGGTTGGCCCCGACCGACCAAGAGCAAGACCGGGACGCCTCGCACCGAACCTGTCCACCGGCGCCCCGGAACACCCCCCGAGCGAAAGACAACCGCTGGACAGGACAAGCCGAACGGCGCACCGGGCCCGAACCCGAGCCGATCGAGCAGGTGCGGGCGGCAGAGAGGGAAATGGCTTCTTACCGAGGCAAGCACCGTCCGACCACCGGTTCCCCCGCCCGGAGCATCGCGAAGGTCGCCGTCGCCGGCGTCATCGTGGGCGCTCCGCTGGCCATGGCCGCCGGCACCGCCGGCGCGCAGGGCAGCGGCGTGAACTGGGACGCGGTCGCCGCGTGTGAGAGTGGCGGCAACTGGAGCATCAACACCGGCAACGGCTACTACGGCGGTCTGCAGTTCCTGCCGTCCACGTGGCAGGCCAACG
Organism: Actinosynnema sp. NPDC004786; assembly: GCF_053601135.1. NCBI lineage: Bacteria > Bacillati > Actinomycetota > Actinomycetes > Pseudonocardiales > Pseudonocardiaceae > Actinosynnema > Actinosynnema sp. NPDC004786. The sequence continues at coordinate 8,147 of NZ_JBSGBG010000032.1, forward strand.
GCGGCTCCGGCATGCCCCACCAGGCTTCCCGCGAGGAGCAGATCCGCGTCGCGGAGAACGTCCTGCAGTCGCAGGGCATCGGCGCGTGGCCCGTGTGCGGGCCGAAGGGCCTCGGCGGCGCCCCCGCGCCCGCCCGGACCGCCCCGGCCCCGGCGCAGCCGCGCCAGGCCGCCCCGGCCCCGGTCCAGCAGGCCGCGCCGGTCCAGGAAGCGCCCGCCCCGGTGACCGTGGCGCTGCCGTCGTCCAACCCGAACGGCGACTACGAGATCAAGGCGGGCGACAGCCTGTCGAAGATCGCGGACGAGCTGAAGGTCGAGGGCGGCTGGGCCAAGCTGCACGAGCTGAACAAGGAGTTCATCCCGAACCCCGACCTGATCCTGCCGGGTCACAAGATCGCGACCAAGTGACTCGTGGCCGGCGCGAGCCGGTGCACGGCGGCGGAAAGGCCCTCGGACCACCCCCCTCGGTGGTCCGGGGGCCTGATCCCGTTCCCGGGCCCGGCCGCCGGCCGAGGACGTGACCGCTCGGCGGGACCGGCCTCGAACCGCGAACCCACGCGGGCGGCACACCGCCCGCCCCTCGGCTCCCGCCATCGGGAGCGGCCCGTCGGCCCGAACCCGCTCCCGCGGAGCGGCCCGTCGGCCCGAACTCGCTCCCGGGGACCGGCCCATCGGTCCGAACCCCTCCCCGGGGACCGGTCCGTCGCCCCGAACCCCTGCCGGAGACCGGTCCGTCGTCCCGGACCCCTGCCGGGGACCGGTCGGTCGGCCCGAACCCGCGGCCGGGTTCAGGGCATGTTGACCCACTCGTCGGTGCCGTCGGTGAAGACCTGCCGCTTCCACACCGGCAGCCGGCGCTTCACCTCGTCGACGAGTTCCGAGCACACCGCGAACGCCTCGCCCCGGTGATCGGCCGACACGGCGCACGCCAGCGCCACGTCCCCGATCGCGAGCGCGCCCACCCGGTGCGACACGGCGACGGCCCGCACGCCGGCGAACCGGCCCACCACGTCCGCCACCACCTCGGCCACCACCGCGCCGGCCGTCGGGTGCCCGACGTACTCCAGCTCGCGCACCGAACGCCCGTGGTCGTGGTCGCGCACCACGCCGGCGAACGTCACCACCGCGCCCGCCGCCGCGTGCTCCACCAGCTTGGCGTGCTCGTCCACCGACAGCGGCTGCTCGCTGACGGTCGCGCGCAGGACCTCGGTCATGCGTGGTCACCTCCGGCCACCTGGTCGACGGCGTGCTCGAGCAGGGTCCCGAGCACCTCCAGCCCGTCGCGCACCCCGCCGGTCGAGCCGGGCAGGTTCACCACGAGCGTGCGGCCCGCGACACCCGCCACCCCCCGCGACAGCACGGACGTGGGCACGCGTGGCCAGCCTGACATGCGGATGGCGTCGGCCACACCCGGCACCTCGAAGTCCAGCACGGACCGGGTCGCCTCCGGGGTGCGGTCGGTGGGGCTGATGCCCGTGCCGCCCGTCGTGACGACCACCGCGACCCCGTCCGCCACGGCCGCGCGCAACGCCTCGGCCACCGGCTCGCCGTCGGGCACCACGACCGGGTCGGGCACGTCGTAGGACCGCTCGCGCAGCCACGCCGCGATGATCGGCCCGCCGCGGTCGGCGTACACCCCGGCCGCGGCGCGGTTCGACGCCGTGATCACCCGTGCGGTCCTGGCGGTCACGGGCGCTCCCACCGGCCGCTCTTGCCGCCTTCCTTGCGCTCCACCCGCACCGCGTCCAGCGTCGCCGCCGGGTCGACCGCCTTCACCATGTCGTGCAGCGTCAGGCCGGCCACGGACACCGCCGTCAGCGCCTCCATCTCGACGCCGGTGCGGTCGGTGGTGCGGACGGTCGCGGTGATGCGCACCTCGCCCTCGCCCAGCGCCAGGTCCACCTTCACCCCGGACAGCGCGATCGGGTGGCACAGCGGCACCAGCTCCCACGTCCGCTTGGCCGCCATGATCCCGGCGATGCGGGCCGTGGCGAGCGCGTCGCCCTTGGGCAGCCCGTCGCTGCCCAGCAGCGCCACGACCTCGTCGGTCGTGCGCAGCACGCCGGACGCCACCGCCGTGCGCGTGGTCGGCTCCTTCTCGGACACGTCGACCATGCGCGCCGCGCCGGCGGCGTCCAGGTGGGTGAACTCGTTGCCCATGCCGTGATTATCGCCGCCGCGCGGGAACGGCGGCGGCCAGGCGGCGACTACGCGGCGACCACGCGGTGACTAGGCGGTGGCGGACTCCGTGGCGGCCTTCCGCACGGCTTCCGCGACCGCGGGCGCGACGGAGGCGTCGAAGACGCTCGGCACGATGAACGACGCGTTGAGCCGCTCGCCGTCGACCACGTCCGCGATCGCGTTGGCGGCGGCGATCAGCATCGAGTCGGTGATCGTGCGGGCGTGCGCGTCGAGCAGGCCCCGGAACACGCCGGGGAACGCCAGCACGTTGTTGATCTGGTTGGGGAAGTCGCTGCGCCCGGTGGCCACGACGGCGGCGTGCTTCTGCGCCTCCATCGGGTCGATCTCCGGGTCCGGGTTGGCCAGGGCGAACACGATCGCGTCGGAGTTCATCGTGGCGACCTGCTCCGCGCCGAACAGGTTCGGCGCGGACACGCCGATGAACACGTCCGCCCCGACCAGCGCGTCGTGCAGCCGACCGCTGACGTTGTCCTTGTTGGTCGCCGCCGCGATGGACTTCAGGTTGTCGTCCAGGCCCGGCCGGTCGCGGTGCACGATGCCGTCCACGTCGACCGCGACCACGTCGCCGGGCTGCTGCTTGAGCAGCAGCCGGATGATCGCGCTGCCCGCCGCGCCCACGCCGCACACCACGACCTTGCAGTCGGAGATCTTCTTGTTGACCACGCGCAGCGCGTTGCGCAGCGCGCCGACGACCACGATCGCGGTGCCGTGCTGGTCGTCGTGGAAGACCGGGATGTCCAGCTTCTCCCGCAGCCGCGCCTCGATCTCGAAGCAGCGGGGCGCGGCGATGTCCTCCAGGTTGATGCCGCCGTAGACGGGGGCGATCAGCTCGACCGCGCGGATGATCTCCTCGGTGTCCTGGGTGTCCAGGCACACCGGCCAGGCGTCCACGCCGGCGAACTTCTTGAACAGCGCGGCCTTGCCCTCCATCACCGGCAGCGCGGCGGCGGGGCCGATGTTGCCCAGGCCGAGCACGGCGGAGCCGTCGGTGACCACGGCGACCGTGTTGCGCTTGATGGTGAGGCGGCGCGCGTCGTCCGGGTTCTCCGCGATGGCGGTGCAGACCCGGGCGACGCCGGGGGTGTAGGCGCGGGAGAGGTCGTCGCGGTTGCGCAGCGGCACCTTGGACGAGATCTCGATCTTGCCGCCGAGGTGGACCAGGAACGTCCGGTCGGACACCTTGCGCACCACGATCCCGGGCAGCAGGCCCAGGGTGTCGGTGATGTCCTTGGCGTGGTTCGCCGACAGCGCGTTGCACGTGAGGTCGATGATCACCCGGTCGGTGTGCGACTCGACCACGTCGAACGCGGTGATCACCCCGCCGGCCCGGCCGACGGCCGACGTCAGGTCGCCGGCGGCCGACGCCGACGGCGGGGCCTCCAACCGGACGGTGATCGAGTACCCAGGGCCGGGGACCGGCATCGAACCTCCCAGAACGGCACAGCTCAAGAGGCGTCGAGCGTAGTCCGCGCGAAAATACGGAACGCGCGCGGCTCGGCAGCCGCGCGCGTCCGCGCCTAGCGGTTGATCTCGGTCACAGGGTGGCGGTAGCCCAGCTCTTCGGCGGGCAGCGGGAAGGTGACCTTGCCGAACGGGGACAGCGCGCCCTGCACGTCGCTGGCCAGCTCGGAGACCGCGTACTTGCCGTCGGCCGGCGGCTCCGGCCAGTGCGGGTCGATGCGCTCGGGGCGGGCCTTGGCCACGGTTCCTCCTCGGTGGTGCCTTCGTCGGGACCAGTGTGCCTCATCCGCGCAGGTGGCGGTCCGGGTGCCCGGTGCGACGAGAGCCGCGCCACGATCCGGTTCCCGCACCGCCCCCGCGACGCGCGGGCCGCCGGTCGCGCCAACCCGGTCCCGCATTTTCGCGGTCCGGTCGGGCGAATTCCGCTTTCGGCGCGCGGCAGTGCGCCGTAAGGCGCAGCAATCACCACCGATCGGCATCGCCGCCGGCCGCGAAAGGATTCTTGCCGCTGCCCGATCACCGCAGGTACGCTGCGAGAAGCCGCGAAATATGCCCGCCGCTGTCGCACCCCGCCGCCGACATCACCCGGCGAAACGGAAGGGCACCATCGTGAAATACCGCTTGATCGCCATTCGCGTGGCGACCTCGTGCGCGGCGCTGTGCGCCTTCGCGCTCCTCGCGGTCGGCACCGCCTCCACCACACCACCCGCCACCGCGTCCGCCGCCGACGCCCTCGTCTCCGGCACCCTCCTGCCCACCACACCTCTCCCCACGTCCACGACCTCCCCGGCGCCGGACAAGGCACACCTGTTCAACCCCAACTCGGGGCTGTGCCTCAACGTGGCCAACGGCAGCATCGACCCCGGCGCCAGGACCGAGATTTACAACTGCCTCGACAATCCGGTCGAGGACTGGGTGTTGAACGACCAGGGGCAGCTCTACAACCCGAATTCCGGTTTGTGCCTCAACACGGTGAACTACGACGTCAAGCCGAGCACCCGCACCGAGATCTGGGCGTGCAACGCGAAGGTCGCGCTCTGGTCGTTCAACGGGAAGAACCTGGTGCACAAGCAGTCCGGCCTGTGCCTCAACACGGTGAACTACGACATCAAGCCGGGCACCCCCACCGAGATCTACTTCTGCAACGGCAACCCCGCCGAGTCCTGGAGCTGGTGGCGGTTGTGAGGCGCGGCCGGGGGTCGGCGCGCGGCAGGCCGCCGACGACCCCCGGCGGCGAGCGGATACCGTGGTGAGGATGGCCGGCACGACCCTCGCCGAGTGGCTGCGGGCGCAGGACGACACCGCGCTCGTGGCGCTGCTGCGCGCCCGGCCGGACCTGGCCACCCCGCCGCCCGCCGACACGACCGTGCTGGCCACCCGCATCGGGTCGCGCGCGTCCGTGGCGCGGGCCTGCGAGGACCTCGACACGCTGACGTTGACGGTGCTGGAAGCGCTGCTCGTGCTGGACGCCGACCTCGCGCCGGTGCCCCGGTCCGCGGTGCAGGAGCTGTTCGGCCCGACCGACATCGGCCCGGCGCTCGACGCGCTGCGCCTGCGCGCGCTGCTGTGGGGCGGCGACCACGCGCTGTCCACCCCGCCCGCGACCCGCGACGCGGTCAACCCGTTCCCCTGCGGGCTGGGCCGCTCGGTGCCGCGCCTGGCCGACGCCGATTTGTCCGAAGTGGACCCCGACGAGCACCGCGTGCTCCAGACCCTCGCCGCGGGGCCGCCGATCGGGCAGACCAAGGACGCCGCGCACGTCGTCTCGCTCGCCAACGCCCGGACGCCCATCCAGAAGCTCCTCGCCCGCGGCCTGCTCGTCCGGCGCGACAACCAGACCGTCGAGCTGCCGCGGGAGATCGGGCTGAAGGTCCGGGGCGACCGGCCGCTGGGCGCGATCCGGACCACCGAGCCGCCGCTGACGACGTTCCGCCGCGACGTCGCCGACGTCGACCACACCGGCGGCGGCGAGGCGTTGGAGCTGTCGCGGCACGTCGAGGCGCTGCTGCGGAGCTGGTCGGAGGAGCCGCCCGCGGTGCTGCGGTCCGGCGGGGTCGGCGTGCGGGAGCTGCGCCGGCTCGCCAAGGACCTCGACGTGGACGAGCGCCGGGCCGCGCTGCTGGTCGAGCTGGTCGTCAACGCGGGCCTGGTCGCCGACACCGAGGGCCTCGAACCGGAGTGGGTGCCGACCACGCAGACCGACGCGTGGCTGGTCGCCGCGCCCGAGCACCGCTGGGCGACGCTCGCCCAGGCGTGGCTCGACCTGCCCCGGCTGCCCGGCCTGATCGGGCAGCGCGACGACCGCGACCGCCTGCTCAACCCGCTCGCGCCGGAGCTGAACCGGCCGGGCGCGCCCCGGGACCGCCGGCGCATCCTCGAAGCCCTGGCCGCGTTGGCCCCGGGCACCGCCGTGACCGACCCGGACGAGCTGGCCGCCGTGCTGGCGTGGCGTGCGCCGAGGCGGGGCGGGCGGCTGCGCGACGAGCTGGTGCGCTGGACCGTGGAGGAGGGCACGCGGGTCGGCGTCCTGGCGCACAACGCGATCACGTCGCAGGGCCGCGCGCTGCTCACCGAGGGGCCGGGCCCGGCGGCGAAGCGGCTGGCCGACGCGCTGCCCGCGCCCGTGGACCACGTGCTGGTGCAGGCGGACCTGACCGTCGTCGCGCCCGGCCGGCTGGACCCGGAGCTGGCCGACGAGATCGCGCTGGTGGCCGACGTCGAGTCGGCGGGCAGCGCCACGGTGTACCGGGTGCGGGAGAGTTCCGTGCGGCGGGCGTTCGACGCGGGCCGCAGCGCGGGCGACCTGCACGAGCTGTTCCGGTCGCGGTCGCGCACCCCCGTGCCGCAGTCGCTGACCTACCTGATCGACGACACGGCCCGCAAGCACGGTCGGCTGCGCGGTGGCGCGGCCGGGTCGTTCCTGCGGTGCGACGACCCCGTGCTGATCGCCGAGGTGCTGGCGCACGCGGCGGCGGAGCAGCTGGCGCTGCGCCGGATCGCGCCGACGGTGCTGGTGAGCCCGTTGCCGTTGGCGGAGGTGCTGGACGGGTTGCGGGCGGCCGGTTTCGCCCCCGCCGCCGAGGGGCCGGACGGCCACGTGCTGGACCTGCGGGCCGGCGGGCGGCGGACCGCGGCCAAGGGCCGGCGCCGGACGGCGCAGCCGGGCGCGGCGTCGGACGAGCAACTGGCCGAGCTGGTGCGGCTGGTGCGGGCGGGCGACCGCGCGGCGACGACCTCGGGCGGCGCGCGGGTGTCCGTGCCGGGGCACCTGGGCGCGGGGCCGTCGGCGACGCTGGCGTTGTTGCAGCGGGCCGCCCGGGAGGGGCGCAGCGTGCTGGTCGACTTCGTGGACGGGCACGGCACCGCGGCCCGACGCGTGATCACGCCGCAGGCCGTGGGCGGCGGCGTGCTGGAGGGCGTGGACGTGAGCTACGGCGAGGTGCGCCGGTTCCCCCTGCACCGCATCACGTCGGCCGCCCTGGTCGAGGACGACGGAGCGTAACCACCCGTCGGGGACTGTTGATCACCTGATCGGCGACCCGGGGAGGTCCTAGCGTCGAGTCACGGCCCTCCGCCGACAGCGGAGCGCCGGGGCACCACACGCGCGCGTCGAACGGCCGGGTGAACCCCGCCCGCTCGGGCACGTCGAAAGGGCGGCCTCCTACGAGGAGACCGCCCTTCGACGCGGGAGCGGCCGGACACGACGCCGGATCGAGGGAGCACCGACGGATGGCACGTCCGTGGCGGGACGTCAAGGCGGACAAGGCGCGGCGCGACGAGGCGGCGGGCCGGGACGTGGAGCGGTGCCGGGCGGAAGCGCGCGCCCGGACGCGGGAGCACGTCCTCGACTTCCACCGGGCGCGCCCGACCCGGCCACCGCCGGCCGGGCACGGCGGAGGGCGGCCTCCGCCGGGGAGACCGCCCTCCGTCACGACCGCCGTCGGACCGGTGCGCGCCGGTCGACCGGGAGCCCCGTCAGCCCGCGCGGACCGACATCCACTGGCGCATGGCGTGCTCCACCAGCGTGATCAGCGTCTGCTTGGTCGACTGCCGGTTGCGCGCGTCGCACGTCACGATCGGCACGGACTGGTCGATCGTCAGCGCCTCGCGCACGTCCTCGATGCGGTGGTGCAGCAGGCCGTCGAAGCAGTTGACCCCGACCACGTACGGCAGTTGCCGGTCGTCGAAGAAGTCGATCGAGGCGAACGCGTCGGCCAGCCGCCGGGTGTCCACGAGCACGATCGCGCCGATGGCGCCGCGCACCAGGTCGTCCCACATGAACCAGAACCGGTGCTGGCCCGGTGTGCCGAAGAGGTACAGGATCAGGTCCTGGTCCAGCGACACCCGGCCGAAGTCCATGGCCACCGTCGTGGTGACCTTGTTCGGCGTGGCCGAGAGGTCGTCGACCCCGGCGCTGGCCTCGGTCATCACCGCTTCGGTGGTCAGCGGAACGATCTCCGACACGGAACCGACGAACGTAGTCTTGCCCACGCCGAAGCCACCGGCCACCACGATCTTCGCGGAGGTCGTCGGCTTCTTGGCGCCTTCGGCCGCGTTGGGGCTAGAGCCTGCGAAGCCCACTGAGCACCCTCTCAAGGAATTCAATGGACGGCCGGTCCCCCACGACCAGGCCGCCCTGGTGAATCAAAACCAAACCCATGCTCGCCATGTCGCCGATCAACACCCGCACCACGCCGAGCGGGAGCCGGAGGTGGGCGGCGACCTCGGCCACCGACCTGGTGTCGGTGCACAACCCGCAGATCGACCGGTGCTCGGGGAGCACCGCCGCGTCGCGTTCGAGCCCGCGTTCGCTGGTCGACACCAGCGCTTCGATCGCGAGGTCGTAGTCGGGCCGGGTGCGGCCACCGGTCCGGGTGTACGGGCGTACCAGCGACCCGGACTCGGCCGCCGGGTTCTCCTCGCGCCGCACGACCGGCTGGGGACCGGTCGTGTAGGGCACTTGTTCCGGCACGCTGTCGGGCAGGCCGTGGGCACCGAAGAGATCGGCGCCCGGACCTCCGAACAGGCCGCTGCCGTACCCGTCGATGTCGAACCGGTTGGGAACGTCGTCGTAGTCGTACGACGAGTCGTCAACCTCACGCTGAGACATATCGCCTTGCCCCTGCCCTGTGCCTTCGACCCGTGTGCCCGGCGCCTGTTCCGCACGGCGGCGCGGCCACGAGTTGGGTGCGTCCTCGGCTTCCTCGTCCTGTGCGGGGTCGGCATCCGGCTCAGCGAATTGGAAGCCCCCGACCGCCCACTCCTGGTAGTTGAAGTTCCTACCGAAGCGGCGACCGCCGGCGCCAGATCGTTCAGCCATTTACCTTCACCCCCACGATCTCATGAGGATCTACCGCCGAACCACGCCCTGGAGCTGCGCGCGCAGCTCCGGGGTGAGCTGCTGGCCCACGCGCTCGACCAGGAGCGTCATCTCGTACGCCACGAGGCCGATGTCGCAGTTCGGCGCCGCGAGCACGGCGAGGCACGAACCGTCGCTGATCGACATCAGGAACAGGTAGCCCCGTTCCATCTCGACCACGGTCTGGTTGACCGCGCCCGCCTCGAAGCACCTGGCCGCGCCCGCCGTGAGGCTGACGAGACCGGATGCCACGGCGGAGAGCTGCTCGGCGCGGTCGCGGGGCAGGCCCTGCGAGCCGGCGAGCAGTAGCCCGTCCGCCGACACGACCACGGAATGTGCCACACCGGGAACCCGGCGCACGAAGTCGGTGATAAGCCAACCAAAGCTGCCTGGCTGAGCTGCGGTCGTCACTCCTGCTCCTCGTCTTGCCGGCTCGACATGTCACCAGCGTAAGCGTCGATCAAAGCGTGCCGCCCACGACGGACGCCCTGCTGAAGACTCGACATGCGTCCACGGATCGCGTCAGCGGACCGTGGGGGCAGCGGGGGCCGCTGCGGTTGCCGCTCCGCCGCCGAGGTCGGCGACGGCGCGGCGGATCCCGGCACAAGCTGAGCCTTGGGCACCCGCTTGGGCAACCCCGCTTGTGTCGTGGTCTCGGGTGCCTTGTTCAGCAACGCCTGCGCGGCCTGCCACCCCTCGTCGGCGGGCGACTGCCACACCGACGCGGCGGGTGCGGCCGGCTCGGGTTCGGCGACCGGTTCGGGCTCGGTCACGCGGGTCACCTCCGCGGCGCGCTTGGGCAGGTTGGCGGGCGAACCGGGCTGCCGCTTGGGCAGCCCGCCCTCGGTCAGACTAGTGCCCTCGGTCCGGTCGGACTCCGACTCGCCCCGCTGGGGCAGGCCGTTGCTACGACCGGCGGCCGGCAGGCCCCGCTGCGGCAGCGCGTCCTCGGACGTGGTGGGCGCGACCGGCGGCACGGCCCGCGGCGTGCGGGTCGGCAGACCGGACTCGGCGACGGGCGCGGACCGCTCGGGCTCGGGCGCCGGCGGCACCGCCTGCGCGGCCGCCGCGGACGTCTCGCTGCCCACGGCCTGGAACCACTGGGAGAGCACCGCCTCGTAGATCGGCAGCCGCTCGGTCGGGGCGTCGAGGTCGGCCTCGGCCGGGCGGGCGGCGGCCCGCGGCGCGGAGCCGTTGCGGTGCGGTTCCGGCTCGGGCTCCGGCCGGTGCTCCGGCTCCGGCTCGGCCAGGAATCCGCTGTCCACGGGCGCGAACTGCGTCGTCTGGAAGCCGTGCTCGTAGTCGGAGTCCTGCTCGTCGCGGTCCTCGTAGGCGGTGAAGAGCGTCGGCTCGCCGAACGAGCCCTCCGGCTCGCGGTCCGGGTCGCGCTCCTGGCCCAGCCACGGCTGCGACACCTCGGCCGGGGTCTCCGCGGGGACCGCGGGCAGCGGCGTGGCGTCGCCGAAACCGGGCACGCGGGCCGGGTCCTGCTCGCCCTCGCCCTGCACGAAGCTCACCGGGAACGCGGGCTCGCCGTCGATGCGGGACAGGCTCGGGAAGCTCGTGTCCTCGTCCAGGCGGGACATCGTGCCGGTGCCGAACGCGCCGGCGATGCCGGACGCGCGCTGCGCGGTCGACCCGAAGCCCGAGTCGCCGAAGCCGGGGTCGCTGCCGAACGCGGAGTCGCCCGCGAACGCGGACGCCTGCTCGGCGCCCGTCGTGCCGGACGACGAGACCAGCGTGTCGGGCACCAGCACGAGCGCGGTGGTGCCGCCCTCGATGTCCTCGTTGGACCGCAGCCGCACCTTGATGTCGTGCCGCTTGGCCAGTCGCGCGACCACGTACAGGCCCATGCGGCGGGACACGGCGACGTCCACGTCGGGCGGGTCGGCGAGCCGCCGGTTGGCGTCGGCCAGCTCCTGCTCGCCCATGCCGACGCCGCGGTCCTGGATCTCGATCGCCAGCTCGCCCTTGCGGGTGCGGGCGGTGCGCACGGTGACCTTGGTCACCGGGTCGGAGAACGCGGTCGCGTTGTCCAGCAGCTCCGCGATCAGGTGCACGAGGTCGTTGACCGCGCGGCCCTGGACGGTCAGCTCCGGGGTCTGGCCGACCTGCACCCGGGCGTACTGCTCCACCTCGGACACCGCGGCGCCGAGCACCTCGGCCGCCGGGACCGGGCGGGTGAGCCGGCGGGACAGGTCCGTGCCGGAGAGGACCAGCAGGTTCTCGCTGTTGCGCCGCATGCGGGTGGCGAGGTGGTCCAGCTCGAACAGGCTGGCGAGCTGGTCGGGGTCCTGCTCGTCCTGCTCCAGCCGGTCGATCAGATTGAGCTGGCGCTCGACCAGGGCCTGCGAGCGGCGGGACAGGTTGACGAACATCGAGTTGACGTTGTCGCGCAGCAGGGCCTGCTCGGCGGCCAGCCGCACCGCCTCGCCGTGCACCGCGTCGAACGCCCGCGCCACCTGGCCGACCTCTTCGCGGGTGGTGATCGGCACCGGGTCGATGGCCGTCTTCGCCGCTTCCTGCGGGTTCGGGTCGGCGAGGATCCGGCCGACCGCCTCGGGCAGGCCGTGGTCGGCGACCTCCAGCGCGGTGCGGCGCAGCGTGCGCAGCGGGTTGAGGATCGAGCGGGCCACGAACAGCGCCATGACGATGGCCAGCAGCAGCGCGCCCAGCACGATGCCGGAGTCGCGGAACGCCGCGCCGCGGGCCTCGCCGGTCAGCTCGTCGGTGCGGTTCTGCAGCTGCTCCAGCAGCAGGTTCTCCACGTCCCGGGTGAGGTTCACGGTCAGCGTGGAGGCGATGTCCCACTTCTCCGGGCGCAGCGACGTCATGGGCGCGCCGGCCGCGGCCAGGTTGAGCGCCGTCTCCTGCATGTCGTTCGCGGTGTCGACGATGAGGCCGGTGACCATGTCGTCGTAGATCTTGGCCTGGTCGGGGGTCGCGGACTTGCGGAAGTCGTTGCGGGCGGCGTCCAGCTCGGCGTTGGCGGCGAGGAGCTGCCGTTCCTGGCCGGGGCCGAACCCGCCGCGCTGGAAGACGTCGAGCATGATGCCGCGCTTGCGCGACTCCTGCTCCTTGATGCGCGCGATCGCGTTGGTGGCCAGGTGCAGCCGCACCAGCTCGGGCTGGTTGATGCCCGCGATGGCCTGCTCGCCGAGGTCGAGGAGGCTCTCGACGGACTCGGAGTAGGTGCGCAGGACCGCGTCGGACGGGTACTTCGTCTCGCGGACCGCGTTGCGCAGGCTGTTGAGCCGGTCGAGCTGGCTGGACGCCCGGCGGAACCGGGTGACCACGTCGTCGTCGAGGTCGGCGCTGAGGTCGGCGATCTTGCCGTTGAGCGCCTGCACGGTGTCCTCGACGCGCCGGAGCTGGCGGTCGAGCACCACGCGGTCGAGCTGGCGGCCGGACGCGACGTGGCTCGCGCTCAGGTCCCGTTCGCGCTGGAGCTGCTGCACCAGGTCGGCGACCGCCGACTCGAGCTGGATCTGGTTCGCCAGGCGGTTCAGCTCGCTCGCGGCGGCGAGGTCGGAGTTGACCCGCAGGCCGCCGAGGGCGATCGCGGCGACGGTGGGGATCAGCAGGACGGCGGTGAGCTTGGTGGGCAGCCGCCAGTTGCGCAGCCGCCAGGCGGCCGTGCGGGTCTTGTTCTGCCGCGCGGCCGCGGTCGACCCTGCCGGAGGGGTCCGGGTACCCGTTGACTCGGTCACAGTTCCATCACTCAGCGCAGCCAGTCCGTCACCCGTTCCGGGCCTTTCGGAGCGCGGTGGAATCCCCACGCCTGTCTGGCTGGGACCTCTCTCTCGACGGGCCACCCTGGGCTTCCTCTTCCGGCAGCAGTGTTCCCCGGCCTCTCCCCCACGGACCGAAGCATGGACTCGAAATCGGGCCGAATTGCAGCACAGGAGCCGTGGTGCCGGCTAGTCACCCCACCCTCCGCCGCCGGGGCACGACAGTCAGCGACGACCTGTGCCACCAGGCGGGGAGCGTAGTGCCCGCCCCCGGTCCCGGGGAAGACTCCGGAAGCACTCACCGTATCGGAGCAGGACTGTCGTTTCATACCTCTGGGTGGTTACCATCCCGGCATCGACAAGTGCGTCGAAATATTCGTTGATCAAAAAGACCCCGCTCTCGAGGTCATCCCGGCGAGAGGTGCCATGCCTACCCCAGCGCGTGTTCTGCGACGTGCGGCAGCGTTGTTCGCCTGTGCCGCGACCTTGACGGCGTGCGGACTGCTGCCCGGCACCGACGGGAACAGCCGCCCCGACGTGGAACGCACCACGCTGCGCATTGGCGTGCTCCCGGTGGTGGACGTGGCGCCGCTGCGCCTCGCCTTCAACAACAAGGTGTTCGAGAAGGCGGGCCTGCAGGTGCAGCTCGTGCCGCTGAACAGCGAGGAAGAGGGCGTCAAGCAGCTCGGCACCACGCTCGACCTGACCTGGGCGACGCACGTCACGCTGTTCCGCGCCTACGCCGAGGGCACCCAGCTCCAGCTCCAGGGCGAGGCGTACCAGGCGGGCGCGAACACGATGGCGCTGGTCACGCTCGACGAGAACTACGACAGCCCCGGCAAGCTGGCCAGCCCGCGGATCGCGGTGCCCTCGACCGGCGACGTCGGCGCGCTGACCACGAAGGCCGTGCTCAAGACGGCCGGGGTGGAGAAGCAGCGGATCAGGCCGGTCGAGATGCCGTTCGAGCAGATGGTCACGGCCATGGAGGCCAAGCAGGTCGACGCGGCGTGGATGACCGAGCCGTACATCACGCAGGCGCAGAGCGGCTCCGGCGCGCGCATCCTCACCGACACCGCGGTCGGCCCGACCAAGGACTTCCCCATGTCCGGGTACGCGTCGAGCAAGAAGTTCGCCGACGACAACCCGCGCACGCTGGCGCTGTTCCGGCAGGTCCTGCGGGACGCGCAGGAGGCGGCGTCCAACGACAAGCTGTCCGTGCAGAACGCGCTGACCGGCTACATGGACGTGGACCAGCGGACCGCGGCGCTGGTGTCGGTGGGCACGTTCCCGCTGTCGCTCAACCCGATCCGGCTCCAGCGCGTCGCGGACATGATGGACACCGAAGAGGTGTTGCCGGAGCGGTTGGACGTGGGCGGGTTGTTGCCGCCCGGAACCACCAACTGACGCACCGTCATCGCGTTAGGGGGCCTTCCCATTGCGGAAGGCCCCCTATTTTCGATTCAGGCTTCGGTCAGGCAGATCGTCGTAGCGGGCTGTGAGTAAACGGACACGGTGTCGCCGCTCTCGCACTCGTTCTCGTCCGCGCGGCCGGTGACGACCTTGCCCACCTTGTAGGTCGCGCCCGAATCGCAGGCGACCTTGGTCGTTTTGGCGGCCACAATCGAGCCCTCCTGCTTGAAGCAGTCGCCCTCGGCGGCGTTGAGCATCAGGCACAGCTTGAAGCCGTTGCTGCGCCGTCCGCCGCTGTCGGTGTACTCGGCGTAGTCGCCGTCCGGGCAGGAGTCGGTGCTGCTGTCCAGGTTGGCGGCCACCTTGAACGCGGCCTCGCCGGAGGAGCAGTCGATCTTCTCCACGTCGGCGTCCGTGACGCTGGCCGAGATCACCTTGATGCAGTCGCCCGCCTCCGCGCCCGCGGGGCCGGTGACGTTGGCGATGATGCCCGCGACGACCACGCCCACGATGCCCAGCGCGACCACGGCGACCAGGGCCTTCGCGCCGCGGGACGTGCCCTTGGCGGGCGGCGGGAACTGCTGCGGGTAACCGGGCTGACCGGGCTGGCCCGGCGCGGCGTACTGGCCCGGCGCGGCGTACTGGCCCGGTGCGCCGTACTGGCCCGGCTGCGGGTACTGGGGCTGCGGGTACTGGGGCTGCGGGTACTGGGGCTGGGCGTACTGCGGCGGTTGGCCCTGGTAGCCGGGCATGGGCTGGTACTGACCCGGCGGGTACGGCTGGCCGGGGTACGGTTGGCCGGGGGCCGGGAAGCCCTGCGGCGACGACGGCGAACCCCAGCCCGGCTGCTGGGGTGGCGGGAACCCCTGCGGCCCGTCGGGGGTGGGCTGGCCTGGGGTCGGCTGGTTGGGGGGCGTGGTCACCTGGTGTTCCTCTCGATTCCGGCGAGCGGAACCTACCCCCGGGCACGGCGCGGGCGCACCGGTTTCAGCCCATGTCGGTGGCGGGGACCAGGCAGAACGTGACGGGCGGCTCGGGGTAGGTCAGCTTCTGCCCCTTCGCGCACTCGACGGGCTCGCGGGCCACGCCCGCCACCCGGACGGCCTGGGCCGTGGTGCAGTCGACCTTGCGCATCCCGGCCGTGCGGTCGCCCAGGTAGCAGGAGCCCTCCACGAAGTTGGGGATCAGGCACAGCGTGGCCGAGCGGGTGAAGACCGTGTACGGCGCGCCGCCGCGCGGGCACTGCGAGGCGTCGTCCACCACCTTGGCCACGCGCACGTTGGCCTGCTCGGAGGCGCAGTCGAGCGCCCGGTAGGCAGCGCCCTCGTCGGCCCGTTCGAGGTGCGCGCACACGCCCGGCTCGGGACCGTCGGGGCCGCCGCCGATCAGCGTGACCGCGAACGCGCCCGCCACCACGAGCGCGACCGCGCCGACCACCAACCTGATCTTCCGCATGGTCCAGGACATCGGCACGGCCGCGCGCCGGGTTGAGCGCTGTCACCCGGCAGGGGTCACATCTCGGCCGGTTCGAGGCAGTACGTGACGGCCGGCTCGGGGTAGGACATGCCCGCGCCGTCCGGGCACGCCTCCAGGTCGGTGGAGCCCTTGACGACCTTGGTCACCTTGATGGTCTCCGGGCCGGTGCACGGGGTCTTGACGAAGCCGGTGCCCTCGTCGGGCTTGTAGCAGCCGCCCTCGGTCATGTTGGGCAGGAGGCAGAGCTTGTGGTTGTCGCCGACCGGGACGATCTCGGTGTAGAGCCCTTCCTCCGGGCAGGCGGCGTCGGCCGCGTCGAGGAGCTTGCCGACCTGGAAGGACGCCTCGTCGGAGGCGCAGTCGTGGGACTCGACCTTGGCGCGGTCGTCACCCTCGGAGGTGACGCTGACGCAGTCGCCGACCTCGGCGCGGGAGTCGCCGGTCAGGCGGTACACGCCGTAGGCCGCGATGCCGATCAGGAGCAGGACCAGCACCGCGATGAGCACCTTCCGCCCGGTGCCGCCGGCGCCCGGCCGGTCCCCGCCACCGTCCGCCGACGCGCCGGAGGGCTGCCGGCCGGCGACGGGGTCGGCGTCGGCGGAGGCCGATCCGGCGGGCGACTCGTCCTGGACCGGGCCCGGTGCGGCGGCCGGGTCGGAGGCGGGGACGGGGCGTGCGCCCGGCACGGCGGTCGGGCCGGCGGGAGTGGTCGGTTCGTTGCCCGGCACCGGGCGTTCCCGAGCGCCGGCGCCCGGCTCGGGCGTCAGGTCGGGGCCGGCGTCCGGGGAGCCGGAGGCGAGCCCGGACGACGCCGGGCTGGAGAGCCGCCGCTCCTGCGCCGACGCGGCGGCCTCCTCGGCGGCGGCGATGCGCTCGGCATCGGCGGGCGGCACGTCGGGCCGGGCGGAGGGGTCGCCCCCGGTCGGCACGTCGTCGGCGGGTCGACTCGGCTCGTTGCTCATGATCAATCCTCGCTGGACGGGTGCGCGTGGTGTCCAAAAGGTAGCGCCACGCGCACCCGCGAGCGGATCAGGGAACGACGCGTCAGGCGTTCTCGGCGGGCGCGAAGCAGAACGTCGTCTTCGGCTCCGGGAACAGCAGCGGCACGGCGTCGGTGCAGGCGCTCTCGTCCGCGCTGCCCTTGACCAGCTTGGTCAGCTTGTAGACGCCGGGCTTGCCGCAGTCGACGGCCGGGTAGCCCATCTGCGTGGTGTCCTCGACGTCGTAGCAGCTGCCCTCGACCAGGTTCGGCACCAGGCAGACCTTGGTGTCGGGGCCGCGGCGGGCCGTCTCGGTGTACTCGTCGTAGTTCTCACCGCACGACTCGTTGAGCTTGAGCACCTTGCCGATGGTGTAGTTCGCCTCGGCCGCGCCGCAGTCCACGGTCTTGAAGTCGGGGTTGCTGTTGGTGCCGGTGAGGCTGGCGCAGTCGCCCGCCTTGGACTGGGCCGCGTCGCTGGTGAAGTAGTTGATGCCGTAGACCACGACACCCGCCACGACCAGGCCGATCACCGCAGTCAGGATGCGCGCGAGGATGCCCTTCTTCTTCGGCGCGGGCGGAATCTGACCGGGCTGCGGCGCGTTCTGGTACTGCGGGGCGGGAGCGCCCTGGTACTGCGGGCCGTTCTGGTACTGCGGGGCGGACGCGGGCATGTCCGTGCTCATGAGGTGGACCTTCTTCATCGGGGAAGCCCCTGATGCATCCGCGCGTAGGGTCGCGTGGCGGGGCGCAGGGACGCTATCCGCTGCGCCACACGGCCGTACCCGGCTTTACCGAACCGAGTCCGTAAGCGTTGGGTTGACCCCCGCGTACCGTCCGCTACCGACTTGCACGCGGTATGCACACTTGAAGGACACCAAGCGACAGGAGCGCGCACCAGTGACCGACGGCCCTCTGATCGTCCAGTCGGACAAGACCCTGCTCCTGGAGGTCGAGCACCCGCTGTCGGACGACGCGCGCACCGCCATCGCGCCGTTCGCCGAGCTGGAACGCGCCCCCGAGCACGTCCACACCTACCGCATCACGCCGCTGGCGCTGTGGAACGCCCGGGCCGCGGGCCACGACGCCGAGCAGGTGGTCGACGCGCTCGTCCGCTACTCCCGCTACCCCGTGCCGCAGCCGCTGCTGGTGGACGTGGTCGACACGATGGGCCGGTTCGGCCGGCTCCAGCTCGCCAACCACCCGGCGCACGGCCTGGTGCTGAACTCGCTGGACCGCGCGGTGCTGGAGGAGGTGCTCCGGCACAAGAAGGTCAAGCCGATGCTCGGCGCGCGGGTCGACGAGGACACCGTCGTGGTGCACCCCAGCGAACGCGGCCGGCTCAAGCAGCTGCTGCTCAAGATCGGCTGGCCGGCGGAGGACCTGGCCGGGTACGTGGACGGCGAGGCGCACCCGATCGACCTGGTCGAGGACGGCTGGCAGCTGCGCGACTACCAGCGGCTGGCGGCGCAGGCGTTCTGGGCGGGCGGCTCGGGCGTGGTCGTGCTGCCGTGCGGCGCGGGCAAGACGCTGGTCGGCGCGGCGGCGATGGCCGAGGCGGGGGCCACCACGTTGATCCTGGTCACGAACACCGTGGCCGGTCGGCAGTGGAAGCGCGAGCTGGTGGCGCGGACGTCGTTGACCGAGGACGAGATCGGCGAGTACTCCGGCGAGCGCAAGGAGATCCGGCCGGTCACCATCGCGACCTACCAGGTGATCACCCGCAAGTCGAAGGGCGAGTACAAGCACCTGGAGCTGTTCGACTCGCGGGACTGGGGCCTGATCGTCTACGACGAGGTGCACCTGCTGCCCGCGCCGGTGTTCCGGATGACCGCCGACCTCCAGTCGCGGCGACGGCTGGGGCTGACCGCGACGCTGGTGCGCGAGGACGGCCAGGAGGGCGACGTGTTCTCGCTGATCGGCCCCAAGCGGTACGACGTGCCGTGGCGGGACATCGAGGCGCAGGGCTGGATCGCGCCCGCCGAGTGCACCGAGGTCCGGGTGACGCTGACCGACAACGAGCGGCTGGAGTACGCCACGGCCGAGCCGGAGGAGCGCTACAAGCTGTGCTCCACGGCGCGGACGAAGCTGCCGGTGGTCAAGGCCATCCTCGACCGGCACCCGGACGAGCCGACGCTGGTCATCGGCGCGTACCTGGACCAGCTGGAGTCGCTGGGCGAGGCGCTGGACGCGCCGGTCATCCAGGGCTCGACCAAGAACAAGGAGCGCGAGGCCCTGTTCGACCGGTTCCGGCGCGGCGAGCTGCGGACGCTGGTGGTGTCGAAGGTGGCGAACTTCTCCATCGACCTGCCCGAGGCGTCGGTGGCCGTGCAGGTGTCGGGCACGTTCGGGTCGCGGCAGGAGGAGGCGCAGCGGCTCGGCCGGTTGCTGCGGCCCAAGGGCGACGGGCGGCAGGCGCACTTCTACTCGGTCGTGTCGCGGGACACGCTGGACACCGACTACGCCGCCCACCGCCAGCGGTTCCTCGCGGAGCAGGGCTACGCGTACCGGATCGTGGACGCCGACGACCTACTCGGCCCCCGGCTCCCCGACCTCGGCTGACCGGATTTGGTCGAGCGCTCGCCGGAAGTGCTCGACCACCTTCTCCAGGCCGGCCTCGGTGACGACCATGCTCAGCTCGCCGCCGCGCCGGCCGCTGAAGGTGACCTGCACCTCGTCGCCGACCACCTCCGACTCGATCGAGCACTGCTCCTCGACCCGGACCCACGAGTCGACCGCGATTCCACCGTTCGTGAACACGCTGAATCCCCTTCCCGCGACGGCGGCTGGAGTATCTTTCCAGGATCTGGATGCCCAGTTTGGAGCACACTACAAGCGAGTGCACTCTGAATGGGATCGCTCAAGCGAGTGAAAGGTTCACCGTGGTCGCGTCCTCCACCAGCCCGACCGTGCTCAAGCGCTGGGTCGCCTTCGAACTGCGCAAGCTCCGCGAGGACGCCGGCATCAGCCGGGACGAGGCGGCGAAGTCGATCAAGGGCAGCGTGCAGAACATCGGGCACATCGAGACGGCGCGGTCGCTGCCCAAGCCGTTGGAGCTGGAGCGGCTGCTGGAGCTGTACGGCGTGCCGGAGCGGTCGGAGTTCTTCCTGGAGCTGCGGACGCGTGCCAAGAAGGGCCGCGACTGGTGGATCGGGTTCGACGAGTCCACGGTGCCCGAGTACTTCAAGCTGTTCCTCGGCCTGGAGTCGTCGGCGGTGAAGATCGAGAGCTGGGACGCCATCGTCGTGCCCGGCCTGTTCCAGACCCCCGACTACGCCCGCGCCATCATCCGCGACGGCGATCCGAGCCTGTCGAACACGGAGGTGGCGCGCCGGGTCGAGCTGCGCATCGCGCGGCAGGAGGAAGTGCTCGACCAGGAGGACGCGCCGCAGGTGTGGGCGGTGATCTCCGAGGCCGCGCTGCGCCTGGAGGTCGGCGGCCGGGATGTCCTGAAGGCCCAGCTGGCGCACCTGCTGGAGCGGCGGGAGGACCCGAACGTCGAGATGCAGGTACTCCCCGCCTCCGCCGGTGCGCATACTGGAACCGAGGGTCCGTTCACCGTGCTGACCTTTCCCTCGGAGGTGGCACATGATCCCGGCTGCGTCTACACCGAGACCCGCGTCAGGGGCATCTACTACGAAGATCCCGCGCAGGTGTCGGCCTACCGCGATGTGTTGACCCGCTTGCGGGTCCGCGCGGACAAGCCGGAACACTTCCCCGGCTGGGTCAGGAAGACTATGAAGGATTTGTGATCGACGTGGAGTTCCAGTGGCGGAAGTCGTCCTACAGCGAGTCGGCGAACGGCTGCGTCGAGGTCGGCTGGCGCAAGTCGTCCTACAGCCAGGCTCAGAACGGCTGCGTCGAGGTCGGGTCCTCCCCTGGCCTGGTCGGCGTGCGCGACTCGAAGCTGGGTGACCGGAGCCCGGTGTTGACGTTCAGCCGGCGGGCGTTCGCGGCGTTCCTCGCGGCTCGCTGAGCAGGCCCGCCCTAAGCTTCCCCGGTGCTCGTCTACTCGATCCCGATGCGCAACCGGTTCCGCGGCATCACGGTGCGCGAAGGCGTGCTGCTGGAAGGGCCTGCGGGGTGGGGTGAGTTCTGCCCGTTCCTCGACTACTCAGACGACGAGTGCGCGCCCTGGCTGGCGTGCGCGGTGGAGGCCGTCGAACGGGGTTGGCCTGCGCCGGTCCGGTCGCGGATCCCGGTCAACTGCACGGTTCCCGTCGTCTCCCCGGAACGCGCGCACGACATCGTCGCCCGCTCCGGCTGCGCCACGGCCAAGGTGAAGGTCGCCGATCCCGGCACGCCGCTCGCCGACGACCTGGCCCGTGTCGAGGCGGTGCGGGACGCGCTCGGTCCGTCCGGCGCGATCCGGGTCGACGCGAACATGGCCTGGGACGTCGACACGGCGGTCGCGGCGATCCGCGAGCTGGACCGCGCGGCGGGTGGGCTGGAGTACGTCGAGCAGCCGTGCCCGTCGATCGAGGAGCTGGCGGCGGTGCGGCGGCGGGTGGACGTGCGGATCGCGGCGGACGAGTCGATCCGGCGGGCGGAGGACCCGTTGAAGGTGGCGGTGGCGGGCGCGGCGGACGTGGCGGTGATCAAGGTCGCGCCGCTGGGCGGGGTGCGGCGGGCGTTGGCCGTGGCGGAGGCGTGCGGGCTGCCGTGCGTGGTGTCGTCGGCGGTGGAGACCTCGGTCGGCATGGCGGCCGGGCTGGCGCTGGCCGCCGCGCTGCCGGAGCTGGACTTCGCGTGCGGGCTGGCCACGCTGTCGCTGATGGACGGCGACGTGACCACCGACTCCCTGCTGCCGGTGGACGGCCACCTCCCCGTGCCCGCGCACGCCCCGAAACCGGACCGCTTCGCCGACTTCGCCGCCGACCCCACCACCACCGCCCGCTGGCTGGCCCGCCTGGAGCGCGTCCGGGCGGTGCTGGACCGGTGACCGGTGCGGCTCAAGGCCAGGTACGCCGGATCCCGGACTCCCCGACCGCGTAGATGGCCGGTCCGCCCCTTCCGACCGCGTGGTCGACAACCGACCGGGCGCGTTGGAGGCGAACGATCATCTCCTCACGGCGGAGTTGCTGGTTGTTCAAGTAGAAGAGAGCGGCGGAGTGCGCCACCAGGGGCGCGCCCGCGTCCCAGGCCGCGGTCGAGGAAGAACTCAAGCGGCGACACGCTGCGCGGCCCGACAGATCGCCTCGACCTGCTCCGGGGCCAGGTCGTACTCGTACGCGACGTCCTTCAGCGAATCACCCGCCAACCACATCTCGACGATCGCGTCGACCGGCACCCGGTTCTCCTGGGTGACCGGTGCGCCGTGCCCGAACCTCGGGTCGATGACCACCGGTGCGTTGTCCGGGTACTGCCGCAACCTCAACGAGGAGGCGAACTCGTCGTCCGCGTCCCACGAGATGTACCGGAGGTAACCGTCGAGCACCTCTCTGATCGGACGCTGCTGGTCCCCGACCCGGGCCAGGTCGCCGTCGGCGTAGTCGAGGAAGATGTCGACACCGTCCGTGACGATCTTCTTCGTGGCCAGTCCGTAGGCGGTGCCGAACTCCCGTCGCACCGCGGCCGCCGCGTCCCTGATCTTCCGCTTCGTGAGGCCGAGATCGCGAAGCGACCGCAGGACGTACGCCTCGACCACGGCCACGAACGGCACCGTCGGCCAACCGCGGCGCTCCGGCGGCACCCGGTGCACCAGGGGTGCGCCGCCTGCCTCCTCGGCCAACCAGTGGTTCAGCGTCCGCTGCGGGATGAGGAGGTGCCGGGCGGTCTCCTTCGCGGTCAGCACCGGGTCGCGGAACCTGTCGAGCACCACATCACCCCCTCGCCGGCTTCCAGGGGTCCGATCCTACGACCGCCCCGGCGGGGCGTGCCCCGGGAACTCGCCGCCCGGAGGGGTGGTCGCGTCCCGGCGGTTCGTCCGACTGCGGCACGAAGGTCGGGTCCGGGAACACGGTGGGGCCGACGATGCGATCACGCTCGTACATCGCGCGTACCGCCGCCGACCCCACCACCACCGCCCGCCGGCTGGCCCGCCTGGAGCGCGTGCGCGACGTGCGGTGACGGCTCCGGCCTGCCCACGGGGGCAGACTTGCGGGCAGGCACGGGGGAAGGAGCGGGTCCGGACGTACGCTGGGCCGCCGATCCCCCCACCGCCACGGAGGCACCGCCATGTCCGTAGACGCCGCGCACGGGTCCACCGCGAGGACGTTGCACTCGCTGCTCATGGACACCGGGAACCTGTCCAAGATCCTCACCCCGGAGGAAGTGCAGGTCTGGGCCGGGCTGGCCGAGTTCTTACGGAAGTCCTTCGAGGGGTTCGTCGCCACGACCGACCGCAAGACGTTGGCAGACACCACCGCGGACCTCTGCACGGCCTACTACGCGCACAACAAGCCCATGTGGTTCAAGGAGAGCGACTACGCCCGGCAAACCGACGGGCTCTCGGAAGCCGTCATCGGGTTCCTCGAGACGTTCATGGTGCGCAACGGGCAGTGGGACTACCTGCGCAACCAGGACTGGTTCACGGACAACCAGTACGTCGTCGCCGTGGAGGCGAACTACTACCCGGACCGGACCGGGTCGAACGAGCGCCCGGCGTTCCACAAGGACAGCGCCGGCATCAACGTCTTCGCGAACCTGATCTTCGCCAACACAAGGCCGATGGAGGCGACCGAGTGGTTCGCCGACCTGGAGGAGCCGAGCGCGAAGCGGGCGCAGTGGCAGCAGCGCAACGTCCCCGCCGGCTACCTCAAGGACCTGGCCGTCGCCCGTGAGGCGCTGCGCGGCAAGGACACCGGTCCGGTGAGCGGCGGGGTCACCGGGAAGGAGTACACCTACGTCTCGTGGGTGGACGACCTGGTCTGGCACTCGACCCCGGCCCCGAGGCGGCGGGTCCCGTTCACCGTCGAGGACGCGCAACGCGCCTACCCGGTGCTGGTCCGGACCTTCGCCGGCGACTTCGGGTACGTCGACCGGAAGTTGGAGATCACGGTGCTGGGCGCCGAGCTGGCCAGGTCCTTCGCCGACGACCCGGAGACCCTCCTGCACGAGTGGGCGACGCGGAACAAGCAGCCGGTCCGCGACCTGGAGTCCGCCAAGAACGCGTGGGCCGCGGTGTACCAGGGCAACGGAGGCAAGGCGCGGTTCGACCAGGACGTGGAGACCCGCGGCCGGAAGACCTGGCGCATCACCGGTGGGTACGCCATCGCCAACTCGCAGGACCCGAACCTGCCCGGCAGCGAAACGCTCCTCGAAACGCCCGCCGGCCTGTCCAACCGCGAGCGGTCCAACAGCCTGGACGAGAACCGGCAGACCCTGGAGGCGGTGCGCGGGGACAACGTCGGGGTCCCGCGCTCGTTCATCCGGACGTGGGTGCGGCTGGTGCGCCACAACAGCACGGAGCTGACGACCTGACGGGAGCCGCCGCCCACCCCGGACCCGGCGTCAGGGGTGGGCGATGGGCGCGCCGAGGCTGCGCACGACGCCGTCGGTGCGGTCGAGGGCTTCGGTGCGGCGCGGGTTGGCGGGCACCCGGGTCAGGTCCACGACGCGGATCGGCGGGCCGAACTCGACCAGCGTCGGGATGTACGACGCCTCTCGGGCGGTCCAGCCGGACGGTCCCTTCACGAACGTGAAGCGGGTGACGATGCCCTCCTCGGTGATGCCGCGCGGCTCGGAGTGGCGGGCCACCTCGTTGCCCATGCCGTAGACGACCCACTTGCCGCCGATCTGCTCGATCGGCTGCACGGCGTGCACGTGCGTGCCGATGATCAGGTCCACGGCCGGGTCGGCGAGCAGCGCCCTGGCCATCTCGCGCTGCTCCGGCGTCGCCTCGTGCTGGTACTCGTTGCCCCAGTGCAGGCTGGCGACGACGACCTCCGCGCCGGCCTCCTTCGCCGCCCGCGCCGCCGCCAGCACGCCGTCGACCGAGAGCTGGTTCGCCATCCACGGCTGGGGCAGCGGGATGCCGTTGAACCCGTAGGTGAACGCGATGTGCCCGACCTTCACGCCCTTCACGTCGAGCAGCAGCGGTGTGGCGGACTCCTCGGGCGTGCGGAACGAGCCGGTGTGCTTCAGCCCGGCGGCGTCCATCGCGTCCAGCGTGGTCCTGATCGCGGGCGCGCCGCGGTCGAGGGTGTGGTTGGAGGCGGTGGAGCAGCTGTCGTAGCCGATGTCCTTCAGCGCCGACGCCACCTCGGGCGGCGCGCTGAACGCCGGGTAGCCGTAGGTGGGCGCGCCGGGCGCGGACAGCGGCGTCTCCAGGTGGCAGATCGACACGTCGGCGTCGACGGCGTCCCGGAGCCCTTCCAGCAGCGGCACGAAGTTGC
Source organism: Actinosynnema sp. NPDC004786 (assembly GCF_053601135.1). Classification (NCBI taxonomy): domain Bacteria; kingdom Bacillati; phylum Actinomycetota; class Actinomycetes; order Pseudonocardiales; family Pseudonocardiaceae; genus Actinosynnema; species Actinosynnema sp. NPDC004786. The sequence goes on from NZ_JBSGBG010000032.1 coordinate 33,100, forward strand.
GCGCGCCGTCGGCGTCGGCCTGCTCGGTCAGGGCGGGGTGGATCAGGATGTCGCCGCCCGCGGCGAGGGTGAACGACGGGGGCTCCGGCTCGGCCGACGTGGTCGTGGCGGTCGGCTGGCGCGCGGACGTGATCACCACCGGCGAGCCCGTGCACGCGGCCAGCAGGCACAGGCAGGCGGCCAGCCCGAGGACCGGCCGCCCGCCGCGGGCGTTCAGCGGTGCCGCCCGCGGAGCCTGCGCACGAGCAGCGCCACGGCCAGCAGCGCGGCCGCGACCGGCAGCACCCGCTTGAGCACGGGCACGCCGGCGGTGCCGACCAGGTCGATCGGCTGGTCCGGCACGGCGCGCAGGTGCGGCGTGCCGGCGGTCCGGGTGGTGGTCTGGGCGGCGGTCCGGGTGGGAGTCACCTCCTCAGCTTCCGCCGGCGCGAGCCGCGTCGCCAGGCATTCGGCGAACTCGGCGATGATCCGGCCGCTGACCTCGCTGATCAGACCCCGGCCGAGCTGGGCGGGCCGACCGGTGACGTTGAGGTCGGTGACCACGGACACGTCCGTGCCCGCGCCGGCCGAGGTCAGCGCCACGGACACGGTCGCGGACGCGGTGCCGTTGCCCCTGGTGTCCTTGCCGGACGCCTTGAGCACGGCCGCGCGCACGCGTTCGTCGACCGACGTGAACTCGCCGGTCCCCTTGTAGAGCAGCGTGACCGGCCCGAGCTTCACCTTCACGGTGCCGGTGAACTTCCGCCCGTCGACGCCGGTGAGGGTGGCCCCCGGCATGCACGGGGCCACCTTCTCCGGGTCGAGCAGCGCCTCCCACACGTCCGGCACGGGCGCGGGCACGGTGAACCGGTGTTCGAGCTTCATGCGCTCACCGCGGCGGTCACCGCCCGTTCGGTGAGCACGCGGGCGAGGTGCGACCGGTACTCGGCGTCGGCGTTGCCGTCGCTGGGCGGGTCGGTCCCCTCGGCGGCGCGGGTGGCGGCGGAGGTGATCGCCTCGGCCGTCGCGGGCTGCCCGACCAGCGCCTCCTCCACGGCGCGGGCCCGCACCGGGGTGGGTCCCATGTTGGTCAGGCCGACCCGGGCGGCGGCGATCCGGCCGTCGACCACGCGCACGGCGGCGGCCACGGCCACGATCGACCAGGCCTGGGCGACCCGGTTGAACTTCTCGTAGTGCGCGCCCCAGCCGCTGAGCTTGGGCACCTTGACGTGGGTGAGCAGTTCGTCGGGGGCGAGCGCGGTGGTGAAGTAGTCGACGAAGAACTCGGCCGCCGGCACCTCGCGCGTGCCGTCCGGACCGGCGCACACCATCACCGCGTCCAGCGCCAGCGCGGGCGCGAGCAGGTCGCCGGCCGGGTCGGCGTGGGCGAGCGACCCGCCGAACGTGCCGCGGTGCCGCACCTGCGGGTCGGCCACGGTGTCGGTGGCCAGGCGCAGCAGCCGGGCGTGCTCGCGCACCAGCGGGTCGCGCTGCACCTCGTGGTGCGTGGTCATCGCGCCGATGCGCAGCGAGTCGCCCTCGTCGTGCACGCCGACGAGTTCGGTCAGCCCGGACAGGTCGATCACGGCGGTGGGCGCGGCCAGCCGCATCCGCAGCACCGGGATGAGGCTCTGGCCGCCGGCGAGCACCTTGGCGTCCTCGCCGGCCTCGGCCAGGGCGCGCACGGCCTCGGCCACCGAGGTGGGCGCGACGTAGTCGAACGGGGCCGGGATCACCGGGCACCTCCCCTGGCGTCGGTGGAGTCGAGCGAACCGAGGCCGCCGCCCGCGCCGGGCGTGGCGGGCACGTCCGCGGTGGCGCCGCGGTGGATCGCCTTCCACACCCGCATCGGGGTGCACGGCATCTCGACGTCGGTCACGCCCAGGTGCCGCACGGCGTCCACGACCGCGTTGACCACGGCGGGCGTGGAGGCGATCGTGCCCGCCTCGCCGACGCCCTTCACGCCGAGCGGGTTGCTGGTCGCGGGCGTCTCGGTGCGGTCGGTGGTGAAGTGGGGCAGGTCCGCCGCGGACGGCAGCAGGTAGTCGGCGAACGTGGCGGTGGTGAGCGTGCCGCTCTCGTCGTGCACCGCCTCCTCGAAGAGGGCCTGCGCGATGCCCTGCGCCAGGCCGCCGTGCACCTGGCCCTCGACGATCAGCGGGTTGACCACCTTGCCGACGTCGTCCACGCACACGTACGAGCGGATCTTCACCGCGCCGGTCGCGGTGTCGACCTCGACCGCGCACAGGTGCGTGCCGTGCGGGTAGGAGAAGTTGTCCGGGTCGAACGTGGCCTCGGCGTCCAGGCCGGGTTCCACCCCGTCGGGCAGGTCGTGCGCGACGTGCGCGGCGACCACCACGTCCGCCAGCGCCATGGTCGTGGACGTGCCGCGCACGGAGAACGCGCCGTCGGCGAACTCGACGTCGTCCTCGCCGACCTCCATGAGGTGCGCGGCGATCGTGCGGGCCTTGGCCAGCACCTTGTCGGCGGCCAGCACCACCGCCACGCCGCCGACGGCCAGGGACCGGGAGCCGTAGCTGTCCATGCCGCGGTGCGCGACGCGGGTGTCGCCGTGCAGCACCTCGACGTCCTCGAAGGGCACGCCGAGCCGGTCGGCGACGATCTGGCTCCACGCCGTCACGTGGCCCTGGCCGTGCGGCGACGTGCCGGTGATCAGCTCGACCTTGCCGGTGGGCAGCATGCGGATCGCCGCGTGCTCCCAGCCGCCGGCCGCGTAGCGCAGCGCGCCGAGCACGCGGGACGGGGCGAGCCCGCACATCTCGGTGTAGGTGGAGATGCCGATGCCGAGCTGCACCGGGTCGCCGGCGGCGCGGCGCGCGGCCTGCTCGGCGCGCATCCCGTCGTAGTCGAACAGCTCCTTGGCGCGGGCGGTGGCGGCCTCGTAGTGGCCCGAGTCGTAGGTCAGGCCGGCGACGGTGGTGAACGGGAACTCGTCGTGCCGGATCCAGTTCTTCTCGCGCAGCTCCAGCGGGTCCATGCCCAGTTCGGCGGCCAGCTCGTCCATGATCCGCTCGATGGCGAACGTGGCCTCGGGCCGGCCCGCGCCCCGGTAGGCGTCGGTGGGCACCTTGTTCGTGAACACGTTCGTGCAGGTGAACCGGTACGCCTGGAACTTGTAGATGGCGTTGAACATGAACGCGCCCAGGATCGGCACGCCCGACGAGATGAGCCGCAGGTACGCGCCCATGTCGGCGAGCAGGTCCACCTTGAGGCCGGTGACGGTGCCGTCGCGGCGGGCCGCGATCGTGATGCGCTGCACCTGGTCGCGGCCGTGGTGCGCGGACAGCATCGACTCGGTGCGGGTCTCGGTCCACTTGACCGGTTTGCCGAGGCGGCGCGCGACCAGCAGGGTCAGCACCTCCTCGGGCGTGACCTGGAGCTTGCCGCCGAAGCCGCCGCCGACGTCCGGGGCGATGACCCGGATCTGCTGCTCGGGGATGCCGAGCACGGCGGACAGCATCCACCGCAGGATGTGCGGGACCTGCGTGGACGACCACAGCGTCACCGAGCCGGGCGACGGGTCGACCACGACCGAGCGGGGTTCCATGAACGCCGGGATGAGGCGCTGCTGGCGGAACGTGCGCTCGACGACCACCTCGGCCTCGGCGATCACCCGGTCGACGTCGGACCCGGTGCCCGCCTCGGCCGAGTCGTACACCCAGGTCGCGCTCTTGTTCGTGCCCAGTTCGGGGTGCACGAGGTCGGCGTCGTCCTCGACGGCCTTCACCATGTCCAGCACGACCGGCAGGTCCTCGTAGTCGACGTCGATCGCGGCGAGCGCGTCGTGCGCCTCGGCCGCGGTGCGGGCCACGACCACCGCGACCGCCTCGCCGGCGAAGTTGACCCGGTCCACGGCCAGCGACGGCGCGGGCGGCGCGAGCATGTCCTCGGTGATCGGCCACGCGCACGGCAGGCTGCCCTGCTCGTCGGCCAGGTCCTGACCGGTGAGCACGACGAGCACGCCGGGCATCCGCACGGCCTCGGACACGTCGATCGAGACGATCCGGGCGTGCGCGACGGGGCTGCGCAGCACGGCCAGGTGCAGCATGCCGCCGAGCTGGAGGTTGTCGGTCCAGCGGGTGGCGCCGGTGATGAGCCGGGCGTCCTCCTTGCGCCGGCGGGGCCTGCCCACCTCGCGGGCGTCGGCCCCGGGTTCGGCGGTGGCGGTCATTCGGCACCCCCCGCGAGGGTGGTCCGCCGGGCGGCGTCGCGCACGGCGCGGACGATGTTCTGGTAGCCGGTGCAGCGGCAGAGGTTGCCCTCCAGGCCGTGCCGCACCTCGTCCTCGTCGGGGTCGGGGTTGTCCCCGAGCAGGTCGATGGCCTGCATGATCATGCCGGGGGTGCAGAACCCGCACTGGAGCGCGTGGTTCTCGTGGAACGCCTGCTGGACGGGGTGCAGCTCGCCGTCGCGGGCCAGTCCTTCGATCGTGGTGACCTCGCGGCCGTCGGCCTGCACCGCGAGGACGGAGCAGGACTTCACGCTGCGCCCGTCGAGGTGCACCGTGCACGCGCCGCAGTTGCTGGTGTCGCAGCCCACGACGGTGCCGGTCTTGCCGAGTCGTTCGCGGAGGTGGTGGACCAGCAGGGTGCGCGGTTCCACCTCGTCGCTGTAGGCCACGCCGTCGACGGTGACCGTGATCCGCATGAACCCTCCAAGTGTGGTGGTGATGGGGGCCACACCGAGCCTGCTCGTCGTTGTCGCGTCAAACAACCCTCACTTGTGGATGGCCCCGTCGGTGCTGGTCAGGCGGTCACCTCCCCCGCCCCAGCGCAGGGCGATGATCTCGGCCGCGATCGACACCGCCGTCTCCTCGGGGGTGCGCGCGCCGAGGTCCAGGCCGATCGGGGACGCGAGGCGGGCCAGTTCGTCCTCGGTGACGCCCGCCTCGCGCAGCCGGCGCAGCCGGTCGTCGTGGGTGCGGCGGGAGCCCATCGCGCCGACGTAGCCGATCTTGAGCCGCAGCGCGACCTCCAGCAGCGGCACGTCGAACTTGGGGTCGTGGGTGAGCACGGCGACCACGGTCCGCTCGTCCACCAGGCCCGCCTCGGCCTGGGCGGCGAGGTAGCGGTGGGGCCAGTCCACGACCACCTCGGCGGCGTCGGGGAACCGGCTCTTGGTCGCGAACACGGGACGCGCGTCGCACACCGTGACGTGGTAGCCGAGGAACGCGCCGAGCCGGGCGACGGCGGCGGCGAAGTCGATCGCGCCGAACACCAGCATCCGGGGCGGCGGCTCGAACGAGTTCACGAACACCGCCATGCCCTCGCCGCGGCGCTGCCCGTCCGGGCCGTAGCGCAGGGTGCCGCTGCGGCCGGTGGCGAGCAGGCCGCGGGCGTCGTCGGTGATCGCGTCGCGGGCCCGCGCCGACGGCAGGTCGCCCGCGGCGCGGTCGGGCCAGACGACGACGCGCCGGCCCACCCACTCGGGGTGTTCCACGACCGTGGCGACGGCCACCGGCTCCTGCGCCCGCACCGACTCCAGCACCTCGGGCAGCTCGGGGAACGTGGCGCGGCTGACCGCCTCCACGTAGACGTCGATGATGCCGCCGCAGGTCAGGCCGACCGCGAACGCGTCGTCGTCGCTCACCCCGTACCGCTGGAGCACGGGCTCGCCGGAGCCGACGACCTCCCGTGCCAGCTCGTACACCGCGCCCTCGACGCAGCCGCCGGAGACGCTGCCGACGACGGCGCCGTCCGCGCCGACCAGCATCGCCGCGCCGGGCGGGCGGGGCGCGGAGCTGAACGTGGCGACGACCGTGCCGACGCCGACGGTCTCCCCCCGGTCCACGCGTTCGACCAGGTCGGCCAGGACATCACGCAAGTCGGACCTCCTCCAGCAGGGCGTGCAGGGTGTCGAGGCTGTGCCCGGCGAGCAGCCGGTCCAGGTGCGGCAGGGCGGCGACGATGCCGGACTGCACCGGCTGGTAGCCGTCGTGGCCGGCGTGCGGGTTGACCCAGACGACCTTGTGCGCGAGGCGGCGCAGCCGGGCCGCCTGCTCGGCGAGCAGCGCGGTGTCGCCGCGTTCCCAACCGTCCGAGCAGATGACGACGACGGCCCGGCGGGCCGCGCCGCGCTGCCCCCAGCGGTCCAGGAAGACCTTGATCGTCTCGCCGAGCCGGGTGCCGCCCTCGAAGTCGGGGACGGCGCGGGCGGCGGCGGCCAGCGCCTGCTCGGGGTCGCGGTGGCGGAGCTGGCGGGTGACGCGGGTCAGGCGGGTGCCGAGCGTGCAGACCTCGACGGGCATGCGACGGGCCACGACGTGCGCGAAGCGCAGGAGGGCGTCGGCGTAGGGCTTCATCGAGCCGGACACGTCGATCAGCAGCACGACCTTGCGCGGCCGGGTGGCGCGGCGGCGGTGGCGGGGCCGGGTCGGCTCGCCGGTGGCCAGCATGTCCCGGAGCGTGCGGCGCGGGTCCAGCACGCCCCGGCGGGCGGGGGTGCGGCGCAGCGCGCGCCGGGTGGGCGGCACGGGGTCGAGCGCGGCGAGCAGCTCGTCGAGGTGCCGCTTCTCGGCGGGGCTGAGGCCGGCGATGTCCCGGTGCCGGAGGACCTCGACGTCACCGGCGGCGACCTTGAGCACCTCGGACCGCCGCCCGCCCGTCCCGTCCCCGCCGCCGAGCGCGGCGAGCCGTCCGGGCTGCCGCGCGCGTGCCGCGGGCGACCGCCACCCCACCCCGCCGAACCAGGCCGCGAACGCCGCGTCGTAGCGGGGCAGGTCGTCGGGCTCGCCGCACAGCGTGACGCGGCCCGCCCAGTACACGTCCTCGGGCCGGGCGAGGTCGAGCAGCCCGACCGCGGCGACGAACGCGTGCACCCTCTCGGGCCCGCACGCCACGCCACCGTGCCGCAGCGCGCGGGCGAAACCCACGAGCCCGGTGGACGCCCCGGCTCCCGTCATCTCCCGATTGTGCCTTCGGCCACCCCGTCCAGCACACCGGCCGAAAGGGCGCGGCGGGCGTCCTCCCGGTACTTCAGCACCGCGCCGAGCGTGATCGCCGCCGTCTCCGCGTCCAGCTCGGCGCGGCCCAGGGTGAGCAGGGCCTCGGCCCAGTCCAGGGATTCCGCGACGCCCGGCGGTTTCAGCAGGTCCAGCTCCCGCAGCCGGCGCACGGCCGAGGCGACCTGGTGCGCCAGGCGCTCGGTGACGCCGGGCAGCCGGCGGCGCAGGATGGCGACCTCGCGGGGCAGGTCGGGGTGCTCCAGCCAGTGGTAGAGGCAGCGGCGCTTGAGGGCGTCGTGCACCTCGCGGGTGCGGTTGGAGGTGAGGACGACCAGCGGTGGCGTGGTCGCCGCGACGCGGCCCAGTTCGGGGATCGTGACGGCGTTCTCGGCCAGGATCTCCAGCAGGAACGCCTCGAACTCGTCGTCGGCCCGGTCGACCTCGTCCACGAGCAGCACGCACGGCGCGTCCTCCAGCGCCCGCAGGAGCGGGCGGGCGAGCAGGAACCGGCGCGTGTAGAGGGACGCCTCGGCCTGCCCGGCGTCCACCGGGCCGGCCGCTTCGAGCGCGCGCAGGTGCAGCAGCTGCCTCGGGAAGTCCCAGTCGTAGAGGGCCTGCGTGGCGTCGATGCCCTCGTGGCACTGGAGGCGGATCAGGGGCAGGTCGAGGGCTCGGGCGAGGGCGACCGCGAGGGACGTCTTGCCGGTGCCCGGCTCGCCCTCGCAGAACAGCGGGCGGTGCATCCGCAGGGCCAGGTAGGCGGCGGTGGCGATGCCCCGGTCGGGCAGGTAGCCGACCCGGTCCAGCCGTTCGGCGAGGTCGTCTGGCGTCACGTCCCCGAGCCTAGGCGGCGGTAGCGGCCCGGCGCGGCGCCGTGGGCGCGCTTGAACGCGGCGGCGAACGCGAACTCCGAGGTGTAGCCGACGCGGCCGGCGATGGCGGCGAGCGGCGCGTCCGTGTCGCGCAGCAGCCGCGCGGCGGTGGTCATGCGCCACCACGTCAGGTAGGCGATCGGGGGTTGGCCGACCAGGGCGGTGAAGCGCTTGGCGAACGGGGCGCGCGACAGGCCGGACGCGGCGGCCAGGGCCGCGACCGTCCACGGGTGCGCGGGGTCGCGGTGCATGTGGTGCAACGCGGTGCCGACGACGGGGTCGGTGAGGGCGGCGGCCCAGCCGGTGGTGTGCTCCCGACCGCTGAACCAGGCCCGCAGCAGGTAGAGCAGGAGGGTGTCGAGCAGGGCCGGGACGAGGGCGTCCGAACCCGGCCGCGGGCGTTCCAGCTCGGCGGCGAGGAGGGTCGCGGCGGCGCGCGGCTCCGGGCCGGACACGAGCACGGTGTCGGGCAGGTCGCGCAGCAGCGGGTGGACGTCCGCCGGCTCGTACGCGCCGCACACCGTGACGGTGGTCGGGTCTGCGGGCACGGGGTGGTCGGCGGCGAAGCCCGGGGCGTTCGGGTCGCACGCCTCGCCGGCCGGCGGGGTGGTGGGGCTGTCCGCGAGCACGTGCCCCCGGCCGTCGGGCAGGAACACGACGTCGCCGGCGCGCAGCGCGACCGGCTCGGCGTGGTCGCGCAGCAGCCAGCACGTGCCCTCCAGCACGACCTGGAACCCCGACGCGCCGGGCACCGGCGCGAACCGCTGTGCCCACGGCGCCTCCCACGCCACCCGCGCGGCGACGGGCCGCCCGGTGCGCATCACCGTGATCACGTCGCTCAGCACGTCCACGAAGACGATTGAACATGATCGCGGGATCCACGCGCATGGATCGTCTTCCGGGTGGCGCTTAACGTTCGCCGACATGAGGAGCGCACGGATCCACGCGTACGGCGGGCCCGAGGTGATCGTGGTGGACGACGTCCCCATCCCGGAGCCCGGGCCCGGCCGGGTGCTGGTGCGGGTGGCCGCGACCTCCTTCAACCCGACGGAGGTCGCGGTGCGGGCCGGCCGGTTCGCCCTCCCGCTGCCGCACGCGCTGGGCTGGGACGTGGCGGGCACGGTCGACGGCGCGCCGGTGGTCGGCTGGATCGAGGGCGCGGCCGCCGAGTACGCCGTCGCCCCGCCGGAACGGCTGGTCCCCGCGCCGCGCGCCATCCCGCTCGCGGACGCCGCCGCGCTGCCCCTGGCCGGGCTCAGCGCGTGGCAGATGGTGGTCGAGCACGGGGGCGTGCGGCCCGGTCACCGGGTGCTGGTCAACGGCGCGGGCGGCGGGATCGGCGGCTTCGCGGTGCAGTTGGCCAAGCACGCGGGCGCGCACGTGACCGCCACCGCGTCCGCGCGCAGCGCCGCCGCCGTGCGGGCCCTGGGCGCGGACGAGGTCGTCGGGTACGGGCCGGTGGGGCGGTTCGACGTCGTGCTCAACCTGGTCGCCGACGCGGAGGTGGCCCGGCTGGGCGGGGTCGTCGTCTCCGCCACCGCGAGCGACGCCCCCGACGCCCACTTCGTCACCCGGTTCGACGCGGACGGGCTCGCGCGGCTGGTGGACCTGGTGGACCGGGGCGTGGTGGCGGTCGACGTGTCGGAGCGGCACGACCTCGCGGACCTGCCGGAACTGCACCGGCGGGCCGAGGCGGGCGACCTCAGGGGCAAGGTCCTGGTGACACCCTGAGGGCGGGGGTCCGGGGGAAGTCAGGGTGCGTCCCCGATGCCCCGAACGGCCCCCGCGGAGCACCCTTGAGCCATGACGAACAACACGATGCACCAGGCCACCGACGTGCTGAACCAGGCGACCGACAAGGTCAGGAAGTTCCGCCGCAGCCGCACCGACAGGATGGTCGCCGGCGTCTGCGGCGGCGCCGCCGAGATGCTCGGGGTGGACGCCGCGCTCATCCGCATCCTGCTGGTCGCCGCCACCCTGTTCGGCGTCGGCGCCGGCGCGATCCTCTACCTCGCCGCCTGGATCCTCGTGCCCGAGGCGGAGTGACGCCGGTCAGCGGGGGAAGCCGGGCACTCCCGGCAACCGCTGCCACGGCCGGGGACCGTCGAGGGGGCGGTACTCGACGCCGAGCGCGTCGAGCCGCGGCAGGTGGTGCTCGGCCAGCCGGGTCAGGAACTCCGCCTCGTCCCGCCCGGCGGGGCTCCACACGACCTCGGCGAACGCGCTCAACCGGGGGAACGCGGCGTAGTCGAGGCGCCGCGGCGAGTCGAGGTGCTCGGTCCACAGGTTCGCCTGCGCGCCCAGCACCCGGTCCGCCGCCGCCGGCTCGTACCGGTAGACGTCCTCCAGCGTGGTGACGGTGCCGACCGGGATCGGCTCGTCGGGGTGGTCGGACTGCCGGTAGTCGAGGTAGAGGCGCCGCTCGGGGCACATCACCACGTCGTGACCGCGGTCCAGCGCGGTGAGGCCCGCGTCCTCGCCCCGCCACGCCGCGACGACGGTGCGGGTCGGCAGCGGTCCGACGCCGAGCACCTCGTCCCACCCGAACGGCCGCCGTCCGCGCTGGTGCAGGTGCTGCGCGAGGCGGCGCACGAGCCGCCCGTCGCTGCCCGCCGCCTCGTCGCCGCCGAGCCCGACCACCTCGCCGGGGAACACGTCCAGCAGCTCGTCGAACACCTGCCGGTAGAAGTCCACGACCGACTCGTCGGACCGCAGCACGTTCGGGTTGACGCCCCAGTCGGTCCACACCCCGCCGCCGGACACGCCGAGTTCCGGGTAGGCCGCGATGGCGGCCTGGCTGTGCCCCGGCACGTCGATCTCCGGCACCACGGTGACCTGCCGCTGCGCCGCGTACGCGACGACCTCCCGCAGGTCGTCCTGGGTGTAGTGGCCGCCGTGGGGCCGACCCGCGAAGCCGCCGGAGCGCCGGTCGCCGAACCGCGAGTCGGGCCGCCACCCGCCGACCTCGTGCAGCCGGGGGAAGCGCCGCGACTCGAACCGCCAGCCCTGGTCGTCGGTCAGGTGCAGGTGCAGCACGTTCAGCTTGTGCACGGCGAGCAGGTCGACGTACCGCAGCAGGTCGTGCTTGGGCAGGAAGTGCCGGGCCACGTCGAGCATCACGCCGCGCCACGCGAACCGCGGGTGGTCCACCACCTCGCACACCGGCAGCGTGACCGCGCCGGGCGGCACGGCGCGGAACGCCCGCGGCCCGCTGAGCTGCCGCAACGTCTGCCGCGCGTAGAACTCGCCCGCGTCGTCGGACGCCCGGACGCGCACGCCCTCCGCCGACACGGACAGGCGGTAGCCCTCGGCGGGGCCCGCCACCCGTTCGACCTGGAACGTGCCGTCGAACGGGACTTCGCCGTCACCCCTGGTGAACGACACGGGGCGGGGCAGGATCGTCACGACTTCACCGCCCCGGCCAGGCCCGCGACCAGTCGCCGCTGCACGAGGACGAAGAAGATCAGCACCGGGATCGTCATCAGCGTCGATCCTGCCATGATCGCGCCCCAGTCGTTCTGGTCCGGTTTGACGAACACCTGCAACGCCAGCGGCAGGGTCTGGTTCTCCGCCGCCGAGATGATGAACGTCTTGGCGAACAGGAAGTCGTTCCACGCGTGGATGAACGACAGCACGCTCGTCGCCACCAGACCGGGCGCGACCAGCGGGAACAGCACCTGCCACAGGAACCGGGACCGGGACGCGCCGTCCAGGGTCGCGGCCTCCTCCAGCTCCGCCGGCACGGCCGCGACGAACCCGCGCAGCATCCAGATCGCGAACGGCAGGCTGAACGCCAGGTGCACCAGCACCAGCGAGCCGAGGTGGTTGAGCCCGAACGCGGGCGCCACGTCCCGCACGGACCGCATGACGAAGAACAGCGGGATGGTCAGCGCCTCCACCGGCACCATCTGCACCACGAGCAGCATGATCAGCAGCGTGGTGCGGCTGCGGAACCGGAACCGGGTCAGCGCGGTGGCCGCCAGGAACGCGATCAGCAGGCTCAGCAGCACCACCGCGACCGCCACCACCACGCTGTTGAGCAGGTAGCGGCCGAAGCTCTGCACGGTCAACGCCCGCACGAAGCTGTCGAGCGTGGGCGCGAGGGTCCACGGCCGCGGGTCGGCCGAGATCACCTCCGCCTCCGGCTTGAGCGCCGTGAGCACCATCCAGTACAGCGGGAACGCCACCACGGCGGCCACGGCGACCGTGACGCCCTCGGCGATCCCCCGCGACACGCGCCGGTTCACAGCACCTCCCCGCTCCGCCGCAACGCCCGCAGGTAGCCGAGGGTGACGAGCAGCAGCAGCACCGTCATCACCACGCCGATGGCCGCGCCGAGCCCGTACTCGGAGGCGGCGAACGCCTGCTGGTAGGCGTAGACGTTGAGCACCAGGTTCCGGCCGGCGATGCCGCCGCCGTTGGTCATGACGTAGACCTGGGTGAACACCTTGAAGTCCCAGATGATCGACTGGATCGTCACCACGATCAGCAGCGGCCGCAGCAGCGGCAGGATCACGCTCCGCGCGGTCCTCGCCGTGCTCGCGCCGTCCAGCGCGGCGGCCTCCAGCACCTCGCCCGGGACGGCCTTGATCCCCGCGTACAGGGTGACCATGACGAACGGGAACGAGCACCAGATCACCTGCGCCGCGACCAGCCCGAACGCCACCCACTTGTCGTAGGTCCAGGAGAACCCGGTGGTGCCCAGGACCTCGTTGACGAACCCGAGGTTGGCGTCGAACAGGAACAGCCAGATCGTGGACCCGGCGACCGCGGGCGTCGCCCACGCGCCCAGCGCGGCCAGGAACAACGTCGTCCGGGCCCAGGCGCGGACCCTGGTGGCCAGCACCGCGAGCACGGTCCCGACCAGCAGGGTCCCCGCCACGCACACCGCGGCGAACGCGACGGTCTGCCCCAGCACGGACCAGAACCGCGCGTCGGCGAACAGGGTCGCGTAGTTGCCCAGGCCCAGGAAGGTCAGCGGCGCGCCGCCGCTGACCTGCTCCTGGCCGTAGTCGAACAGGGAGATCAGCACGAGCTGGTAGATCGGGTAGCCCATCAGCCCGACCAGCACCAGCAGGGCCGGGGCGAGGTAGGCGTACGCGATCCGCCCGTCGCCCTTGCGCGCGGTCATCACGAGCCGAAGGCGGCGTTCATCTGCTCGGCGGCGGCCGCGGCGGCCCGGTCGAGGTCCTCCCCGCCGGCCGCGACCTGCTGCACCAGCGTCGGCAGCACGGCCTGCGCGTCGATCTTGGCCCAATTCGGGGTGACCGGCACGAACCGCGTGCCCGCCTCCAGGGTCGCGATGAACGGCTCCAGCACCGGGTTGGCCTTCGCCACCTCGGCCTGCACGTCGGCGAACGTCGGCAGGTTGCCCATGGCGTCGAACATCCTGCGCTGGTACTGCTTGCCGCCCAGCAGCCGCACGAAGTCCTCGGCCAGCGTCCTGCGCTCGGTGCCCTTCAGCACGCCGAGCAGGTTGCCGCCCGCGAACGCGGGGGCGATCTCGCCCGCCTTCCTGCCGGGCAGCGGCACGACCGCGTACTTGCCCGCGGCGGCGGAGGCGTCGACCGACTTGCGGTTGAAGTCGCCGCCGACGACCATCGCGGCCTTGCCGGCGCGGAACGCCTCGACGCTCGCGTCGCCGCCGTTGCCGGCGCACTGGGCGGGCGGGCAGATGTCGTCCGCGATCAGCTCGGTGTACTGGCGCAGGCCGGCCTTGGACTCGGGGCTGTCGATGGCCGCGACGTACCGGTCGCCGTCCTTGCGGGCGATGTCGCCGCCGTTGGCCCACACGAACGGCAGCGCGCCGTAGGTGTACTTGCCGCCGGCGGAGATGCCGAGCAGGTCGGGCTTCGCGGCGCGGATCCGCCGGGCGAGCGGCGCGATCTCCTCCAGCGTGGCCGGCGGCTGGAGGTTCAGCTCCCGGAAGACGTCGGTGCGGTAGTAGAGCGCGCGCACGCCGACGAACCACGGCACGCCGTAGACCTTCCCGTCCACCTTGCCGGTGTCCAGGACGGCGGGCAGCAGGTCCTTCGCGTCCGGCCAGTCGCCGAGGTCGAGTTCGGCGAACCCGCCGCCCGCGACGTAGCCGGCCAGGTCGGTGTTGCCGAACTCGGCGACGTCGGGCGCGCTGCTCGGGTCGCTGAAGGCGGCCTTGAACCGCTCGGCGCGGGTCTGCACCTGGATGTACTGCACGTCCACCGTGACGCCCTGGTGCGCCTGCTCGAACTCGGCGACCGCGTCCCGGACGACGGCCTCCTTCGGGCCCCGGTTGACCTCGTCGAACAGCCAGACCCGGAGCTGCCCGGTCTGCTCGTCGCCGCCGGCGGGCGCCGGGCCGGACTGGACCGGGGCGCACCCGGCCAGCACGACGGCGCCCACGACCGCTGCTACTGCGAACCGCATCTCGCCCACCTTTCCGGTGTGTCGCACCCCAGCGCGTTGCGTCATCTGCAACGGCCATTTCACGGGAAGCAACGGCGATGCTAATGTCCGGATCGGCAAGCGGTCTAGACCAAGTTCGCCCAGGTCCGGACCGCGTCGGCGGACACCGGGGCGTCCCACCCGCCTGGCCGCACGGCGCTCCCGACGTGGAACCCGGTGACGCCCACGGCCTTCAGCGGGGCGACGTGCCCGGCCTTGAGCCCGCCGCCGACGAGCAGCCGGGCCGCGCCCTGCCGGGCGGCCAGCCGCTCCAGCACGCCGAACCCGTCCGCGACGCCCTTAGCGCTGCCCGCGGCGAGGACCGTGTCGCAGCCCAACCGGGTGACCACGCCCCACGCCGCCTCCGGGTCGGCCGAGTTGTCCAGCGCGCGGTGGAACGTCCACGCGCACCCGTCCAGCTCCGCGACCAGGGCCGCGCACGCCGCCTCGTCCACCCACCCGTCGGCGTCGAGGAAGCCGAGCACGAACTCCGACGCGCCCGCCTCGCGCAGCGCCGCGGCGTCGCGCCGCAGGCGGTCCAGGTCGCCGGGCGCGAACCCGGGCGCGTCCCGGAGCATGACGCGGACCGGCAGGTCGGTCGCGGAGAGCACGTCGCGCAGCACGGCGACCGGCGGCGTCAGCCCGTCCGCGGCCATGTCGACGGTGAGTTCCAGCCGGTCCGCGCCACCGGCCTGCGCGGCCTCGGCGTCGGTGGCGTCCAGTGCGATGACCTCGAGCATGGTCTGGACCATAGTGCGCGGTGGGCCGGCCGGGCTGTTCCGTGAACTGTTAAGGCGCGCAGGTGTATCCACCGTAGAACTACTCACTCCTTATCTGATGACCGGTCCTCAACCCCGAATGAGGAGGCCGCATGAGCGCCACTCCGCCTGGCGTCGAAGAGCTGGACCCCGCACGGGCCGTCACCGACGAACTGGAGGAGCAGTTCGCCGGGGAGGACCCCGCGGACGGGGTGGACCCGACCGAACAGCCGGACGACGACCTGCCGGTCGCGCCGACGGGGCACCACCAGACCCACGGCGTGCCCGCCGACGTGACCGCCACGCCGGTCGCCGGCGACTGAAAGCCTCCGGGGGGAGGGGGTGGCGGTCGGTCGGCTTCGAGGGGTGTCGATCGGCGGCCACCGCGCTTGGGGGGAGGCGGTCCGCGGTGCGAGGGGGGCATCGCGGACCGCCGCCGCGCCGGTCACGGGACCGGTGTGTGACGATCAGCTCCGGCTGGGGGGACGCCGAGGAGGAGGTGACGACGTGGGAGAACTGCGCACGGCCGGTGAGCGCCCACCGTGGGAAGGGCTCGACGGGACGGACCGGCACGCGGCCTGCGTCGTCGCCGCGCGCGACGGCGACCGCAGGGCGCTGGACGTGCTGGTCGCCGACCTGACGCCGCTGGTGTGGCACGTGGCGCGCGGGCACGGGCTGGACCGCAGCACCGCCGAGGACGTGGTGCAGACGGTCTGGCTCGCGCTGCTGCGGCACCTCGACCGCCTGGTCGAGCCGCGCGCCCTGGCCGGGTGGCTCGTCGTCGCGACGCGCCGCGAGGCCCAACGGACCTGGACACCGGCTCGCCGCGAGGCGGCGCTGAGCGACGAGCTGGCGGAACAACTGGAGAGCGAGTACGGCCTGCCCGAGGACGCCGCCCTGGTCGACGACCGGGACCACCGGCTGTGGCGGGCGTTCGGCCGACTGTCGCAGAGGTGCCAGGAACTCCTGCGACTCACCGTGCTGGCCGGCCGGGCGGAGTACCGCGCGGTCGCCGAGGCACTGTCCATGCCACGCGGCAGCATCGGCCCCACCCGGGGCCGGTGCCTGACCATGTTGCGCACACATCTCGACGCGGAAGGAGGATCGCGGTGAACGACATCGACCCGCGCGATGACCGCAGAGGCCAAGAGGACACCGCTGTCCTCACGGAACTGAACCGCCTGGTGTACGAGTTGGACGCGCCCCCACCGGGGCTCGTCGAACGGATCCAGTTCGCGGTGGCGCTGGAGAACCTGGACGTCGAGGTGGCCCGCTGGGAACGCGCGGGCTCGTTCGCGGGGGTGCGCGGGGGCAGCCCCGGCACGATCACCTTCACGGTGGACAACCTGACGTTGATGGTGAACTTCACCTCGACCGGCGCGCGGCACCGCATCGACGGCTGGCTCGTGCCCGCCGGCGAGCACACCGTCGAGGTACGGGTGGCCGAGCACGAGTCCAGCACCACCAAGGCCGACGACGGCGGCCGGTTCGTGCTGTCCGACGTGCCCGCCGGCACCACGCAGATCGTGGTGCACCTGGTCGACTCGCGGGGCGAGCCCGGCCGGACGGTCGTCACGCCGACGATCATGTTGTAGCGCCCGCCGCGGTGGGTCGACCGGCAGGGCGCTCACGGAGAGTGATCCGTTCGGCTCACGCAGAACCTCCACAAGACGGCTTCTCGGCCACGTTCCGTGTGCTGGCATTAAGGACGTGCCCGTGCCTCGTGCTGCCCCGTCGACCTCCCCGCGCTCGGCGGACGCCCTCGAAGCCGCCAGGGACCTGCACGGACGGGCCTACCGTGCGGCGTCGGCCGGGCGGCCCGCGGAAGCGGTGACCCTGCTGCGGCGCGGCCTGCGGGCACTGCCGGTGATGTCGTCGGACGTCGAAGTGACCACGGTCCGCATCCGGATCCTGATCACCCTCTCGTACGGCGAGGCCGAGACCGACTCGGTCGAGGACGGCCTGGCGCGGCTGCGGACGGCGGACGGGTTGATCGCGACGCTGCCCGAGGGGCGGGACGCGGTCGGCCTGCGGGCGATCGTGAAGGACCAGGAAGCGCTCATCCTGCACCGGGCGGGGCGGACCGCCGAGGCCCTCGCGCTGCACGACGAGTCGGTGCGCGAGCTGGAGGCCGGGTGGGCGGCCGGCGCGGTCGGCGCGGCGACGCTGGCGACGGCCCTGATGAACCGCGGGTTGACCACCATCGCGTTCGGCCTGCCGGAGGCCGCGGAGCGCGACCTGGGGCGCACGATCGAGCTGGCCGAGGCCGACGACCTGCCGCTGTTGAAGGCGAAGGCGCTGGGGAACCTCGGCGACGTCGCGCACCTGACCGGTGACGTGCCCCGGTCGCTGGCCCACCACGAGCAGGCGGAGCGGATGTTCCGGGTGCTCGCGCCCGACCTGGTGGCGCGGACCCGGATCGACCGGGCGCGGGTGATGCTCGCCGCCGGGTTGGCGGACGAGGCGGCCGGGCACCTGGACGAGGCGCTGGTCGTGCTGCGGCGGCGGCGCGTGGGGCAGGACCTGGCGGAGGCCGAGCTGGCGCGTGCCGCGGCGGCGCTGCTGCAAGGCGACCCGGCGACCGCGCGTCAGCTGGCGGACCAGGCCCAACGCCGGTTCCGGCGGCGGGGCAGCCGGTCGTGGGCCGAGCTGGCGGCCCTGATGCGGCTGCGCGCCGACTTCGCCGCCACCGCCTCCCCCGACACCGCCTCCCGCGACACCGCCACCGCCTCCCCCGACGCGGAACCCGCCCCACCGCCCGCCGAACCCCCTCCCGCCGAGCCCTCACCCCCTCCTGTCCCGTCTCTGCCCGCTCCCGCGCGACCCGCGCCCCCTTCCGCCGAATCCCCCTTCGCTGCTGCCGAGCCCTCGTCCGCCTCGGCCGGACCCCCGTCCGGGGGAACATTCATCCCTCATCCGGGTGTTTCGGCGACCGCTCACCCCGGCGGTCCGGCGGCCACCCGGCCCGATGGCTCGGCGGGCTTCCGTCCCGGCGGCTCGGCGGCTGCCCAACCCGATGGCTCGGCGGCTGCCCGCCCCGGCGGTCCGGCGGCCACCCGGCTCGATGGCTCGGCGGGCTTCCGTCCCGGCGGCTCGGCGGCTGCCCAACCCGATGGCTCGGCGGCTGCCCGCCCCGGCGGTCCGGCGGCCACCCGGCTCGATGGCTCGGCGGGCTTCCGTCCCGGCGGCTCGGCGGCTGCCCAACCCGATGGCTCGGCGGCTGCTCGCCCCGGCGGCTCGGCGGTCCCCCGCGCGGATGGCGCGGCGGCTGCCCGACCCGATGGCTCGGCGGCTGCCCGACCCGGCGGTCCGGCGGTCGCCGCGCGGCGGTCGCGCGGACCCGCCCGCGTCACACCGGCCCGCGCGACCCGGCTGGCCGACCGGCTGACCGCCGCCGGCCTGACCGACGAGGCGGCCGTGGCGCGCCTGCTCGCCGTGCGGACCGCGATCCGCCGGGGCGACCCGGCCACCGCCCGCGCGGTGCTCGACCGGGTGCCGGAGCCGGGTCCGATCACGCCGGTCGACCACCGGATGCTGCTGCGGCTGTGCCGGGCCGAGCTGGCGGTGGCCGTCGGCGAGCCGGGGCGCGCGTTGCGGGAGGCCGAGGAGGGGCTGGCCGAGCTGGGGCGCGTACGCGACCGGATGGGCGGCCTCGACCTGCTGTGCGGCACCGCCGTGCACGGCCGTGAGCTGGGCGAACTGGCCGTCGGGCTGGTGCTGGAGCACGACGGCGACGCCGAGGCGACCTTCGACTGGCTGGAGCGGACGCGGGCGCAGGTCTACCGGTACGAGCCGCTGCCGGCCATCGACGACCCGGTGCTGGCGCGGCGGGTGGCGCAGTCGCGGTCGTTGTCACGGGCCGTGCAGCAGGCCCGGTTGGACGGCCGGCCGGTCGCCGAGCTGGAGGATCGGCTGGACGAGCTGCACCGCGAGGTGGCACGACTGGGGTGGCACACGAGCGTGTGGGGCCGACCACGCCCCGTGGCCGGTGTGGCCGCCATCCGTGCCGCATTGGGTGACCGTGCCCTGGTGAGCTTCGTGACCCACCGCGACGTGCTGTCGGCCGTGGTCCTGGTGGCGGGCGGGGCGACGCTCGTACGGCTGGGTCGGGCCGCGGAGCTGTTCGAGGACGTCCGGCAACTGCACGCCGACGTGGACGTGCTCGCCCCCGACCACCTCCCGCCGGCGCTGGCGGGTGCCGTCGCGGCATCCGCCGCACTGCGCGCCGAGCGGCTGGACGAAGCCCTGATGGGGCCGCTGGCCGGGCTGGTCGGACGGCGCGAGCTGGTCGTCGTGCCGACCGGTGAGCTGTACGCGGTGCCGTGGCACGCGCTGCCGTCGCTGCGCGGCCGGCCGGTCGTCGTCGCGCCCTCGGCGACCGCGTGGCTGACCTCGGTGTCCACACCGACGTCCGCGACCCGGGTCGTGCTGGTCGGCGGGCCGGGGCTGCCGGAGGTCGTCGGCGAGGTGAGCGACCTGCGCGCCACCTACCCCGATGCAGTGACACCCGAAGCAGTGAATGACGTCCTGGCGAGCCTGGACGGCGCGCGGCTCGCGCACCTGGCCGCGCACGGCGAGCACGTCACCGACAACGCCCTGTTCTCCCGGCTGGAACTCGTCGACGGTCCCCTGTTCGCCCACGAAACCGCCCGCCTCCGCACCGCGCCCGAGCAGGTCGTGCTGGCCGCGTGCTCGCTGGCGCTGAGCCACATCCGGCCCGGCGACGAGGCGCTGGGTTTCGCCGGCGCGCTGCTGGCGAGCGGGTCGCGCACCGTGGTGGCCGCGGTCAACAAGGTGGGCGACCGGGCCGCCGCGCACACCATGGCAACGTTCCACGCGGCCGTCGCCACCGGCAAACCACTACCCCACGCCCTGGCCGAAGCAACCGCCACCGACCCCCTCCGCCGCCCGTTCGTGTGCTTCGGCGGCTAACCCCTCCCCCTGCCCTTCCCCTGCCCTTCCCCCCACCTGCCGCCCACCCCACCCGACCACCGCTCACCCCGCACTCACCCCATCTCCCGCCCGTCCCCGACCAGTCACCCATCCACGCGGCCCGCCTTCCCCAGGGCTCGCTCGTCACGGGTCTGCTCACCACGGGGGCCGCGCGTCACGGGTCTGCTCGCCACGGGGCCGCGCGTCGCGGGTCCGCTCGCCACGGGGCCTGCTCGCCACGGGCGTCGGGCGTCACGGGCCTGCCAGGGCTCAAAACCCGCCGAGCAACGCCCCCGCGTGGCTCACCGCCACGGTGTGCGTGGCGAACCCCGACTCGGTCCCGACGTGCAGCAGGAAACCGGTGGGCTCGGCGAGGTACCCGGTCTGCCGGTCGGCGCGCAGCGTGAGCGACGTCTGCCGGTACGTGCTGGGCGAGACCGACACCTCCGTGCCCGCGAACGGCACGCTGATCGCCCGGTGCACGTGCCCGGCCAGGACCCGGGCCACGTTGCCGTGCCGGGCGAGCACGGCACCCAGCGCCGGCCCGTCCTCCAGCCGCATGCCGTCGAGGAGCGGGATCCCGACCGCCACGGGCGGGTGGTGCAGGCAGACGAACGCCGGCACCTCGGGCCGCTCCCCCAGCACGCCGTCGAGCCAGGCCAACTGCTCGTCACCGAGCCACCCGGCCGGCCCGTCCGGCCGCCACGAGTCAAGCGCGATCACCGTGAAGCCGGGGTGGGCGACCGCGTACCGCGCCGACGTCCCACCGCCGAGGAACGCCGTGCCGCCGAACACCTCCACCAACGCCTGCGGGTCGTCGTGATTGCCGGTGGTCAGGTGCAGCGGCAGGGGGAAGCCGCCGATCAGCTCGCGCAGCTGCTCGTAGTCGGCGACCTGCCCGTGGTCCGCCAGGTCGCCCGTGATCACCACGCAGTCGGGCCGCGGGTCCAGCGCGAGCACGCGGCCCAGCGCCAGGCGCAGCGAAGCGGCCGGTTCGGCGGCCAGGGCATCCGTCCGCAGGTGCGGGTCGCTCAGGTGCGCGATGAGCACGTGGTCAGCTCCAGTCCGAGGGGGTCGAGCCTGCGGCATGCCCTGTGTCGGGGCGGCGGGTCGGAGGGTGGGAGGCGGCGGGTGTCGGGGCGGTGGGTGTCGGGGGGCGGGTGTGAGGCGGCGGGTGGTGAAGCGGCGAGTGTCGGGGGGCGGGCGTCGGGGGCGGGCGTGGGGTGGGCGGCTGGGTAGCGGTCGGCGGGTGGCGGGGCGGGTGGGCGGCTAGGTGGCGGGTGGTGGGAGGCGGGGATCGGGGGTGGATGGGCAGGCGGGGTGGATGGGCAGGCCGGGTGGTTCGGGGTTCGGTCTCGTTTTAACCGAGGTGCGGTAACGGTGTTTCCGTACACTTTCCGGCCGATCTCACCCGATCGTGTATCCGAGGTCGTGCGGGGCAGTGCGGGAGGGGGCTCCGGACCACCATTCCACCCCCGGCACGGCGAAGGGCCCGGTTCGCCAGGGGCGAACCGGGCCCTTCGAGACTTCGGCCGATCGGGACCGGGTCGGGTGACCCGAGGTCCGATCAGAAGTCCATGCCGCCGGCGTCCGGGACGGCCGGGGCGGCGCTGGCCTTCTCCGGCTTGTCGGCCACCACGGCCTCCGTGGTGAGGAACAGGGCGGCGATCGACGCGGCGTTCTGCAGCGCCGAGCGGGTGACCTTCGTCGGGTCCGGCACGCCGGCCGCCAGCAGGTCCTCGTACGCGCCGGTCGCGGCGTTGAGGCCGTGGCCCACGGGCAGGCCCTTGACCTTCTCCACCACGACGCCGCCCTCGAGGCCGGCGTTCACGGCGATCTGCTTCAACGGGGCCTCGACGGCGACCTTGACGATGTTCGCGCCGGTCGCCTCGTCGCCCTCCAGGTTCAGGCCCTGGAACGCGATCTCGGCGGCCTGGAGCAGCGCGACGCCACCACCGGCGACGATGCCCTCCTCGACGGCGGCCTTGGCGTTGCGCACCGCGTCCTCGATGCGGTGCTTGCGCTCCTTCAGCTCCACCTCGGTGGCGGCGCCGGCCTTGATCACCGCGACACCGCCGGCGAGCTTCGCCAGGCGCTCCTGCAGCTTCTCGCGGTCGTAGTCGGAGTCCGACTTCTCGATCTCGGCGCGGATCTGGTTGACGCGGCCCTGGATCTGCTCCGGGTCGCCCGCGCCCTCGACGACGGTGGTCTCGTCCTTGGTCACGACGACCTTGCGGGCCTTGCCCAGCAGCGACAGGTCGGCGTTCTCCAGCTTGAGGCCGACGTCCTCGGTGATGACCTGGCCGCCGGTGAGGATGGCGATGTCCTGCAGGATCGCCTTGCGGCGGTCGCCGAAGCCGGGCGCCTTGACGGCGACGGACTTGAACGTGCCGCGGATCTTGTTGACGACCAGCGTGGCCAGGGCCTCGCCCTCGACGTCCTCGGAGATGATCAGCAGCGGCTTGCCGCCCTGCATGACCTTCTCCAGCAGCGGGAGCAGGTCCTTGACCGACGAGATCTTCGAGCCGTAGAGCAGGATGTACGGGTCCTCGAGGACCGCTTCCTGGCGCTCGGGGTCGGTCACGAAGTAACCGGAGATGTAGCCCTTGTCGAAGCGCATGCCCTCGGTGAGCTCCAGCTCGAGCCCGAGCGCGTTGCTCTCCTCGACGGTGATGACGCCTTCCTTGCCGACCTTGTCCATGGCCTCGGCGATCAGCTCGCCGATGGTCGAGTCGCCCGCGGAGATGGACGCCGTGGCGGCGATCTGCTCCTTGGTCTCGACCTCCTTGGCGGTCTTCAGCAGCTGCTCGGTCACGGCCTCGACGGCCTTCTCGATGCCGCGCTTCAGGCCGAGCGGGTTGGCGCCCGCGGCCACGTTGCGCAGGCCCTCGCGGACCAGGGCCTGGGCCAGCACGGTGGCGGTCGTGGTGCCGTCACCCGCGACGTCGTCGGTCTTCTTCGCCACTTCCTTGACGAGCTCGGCCCCGATCTTCTCCCACGGGTCCTCGAGCTCGATCTCCTTGGCGATGGAGACGCCGTCGTTGGTGATGGTCGGCGCGCCCCACTTCTTCTCGAGCACGACGTTGCGGCCCTTGGGGCCGAGCGTCACCTTGACGGCGTCGGCGAGAGTGTTCATGCCACGCTCGAGACCGCGGCGGGCATCCTCGTCGAACGCGATCATCTTGGCCATTGCGGTGTGTTCCTCCGCCTGATTACGAATGGGGCCACTGCGGACGCGCGCCCGCAGCGGAACACGGTGCTTCGGCCAGGCTCGGTGCCCGCGACGGACGACCAGCCCCCTGGTGGGGACGGGCCTCACCGTCCCAGCCTGCGTGTTGGCACTCAGGTGGTCCGAGTGCCAACACCGTGTTTAGCACTCGACGGAGGAGAGTGCAAGAAGAGCAGGTCAGCGGGAGGTGCGCACGGGCACGCTGGTGGGCAGCGGTTTGTCGCTCGACGTGCCCCCGACCTCGATGGACTGGGTCGTGCCCTCGCTGCCGCCCTGGCGCGGAGGTTCATCCTTCGGCGTGAGGATCACCACGAGGATGACGATCAGCACGATCGCGACCGCGCCCGCGAGCACGGGCGCGAACCACGCGGGCCGGGACTTGGCGGTGCTCGTGAACGCGCTCGCGCCGACCTGCGCGGGCGGGCGCAGCCGGACCGGCTCCTGGAGGAACCCGGGCGGCTGCTGCGGCGGCTGGTGCTGCTGCGGGTAGGGCGGCCGGTACTGCGCGCCCTGCGGCGGCACGGGCACGCCGCCGGTCTGCGGGCCGATCGGCACCGCGCCGGAGTCGGTGCGGCGCGGCGGCGGGGAGCCCTGGGGCGCGCCGGACAGGGCGGCCCGCGCGGCGGCGATCAGCTCGACGCACGAGCCGTACCGCTGGGCCGGGTCCTTGGCGGTGCCCTTGCGCAGCACGTCGTCGATGGCGGGCGGGAGCGCGACCATCGCGGTCAGCGAGGGGATCTCCGCGCCGAGGTGGCCCTGGATGACGTCCTGCACGCTGCCCTGGAACGGCGGCCGGCCGGACAGGCAGGCGAACACCATGCACGCCAGCGCGTACTGGTCGGTGCGGCCGTCGAGGGGTTCGCCGCGCAGGTGCTCGGGCGCGGCGTAGGTGGGCGAGCCGAGGAAGTCGCCGGTGCGGGTGCGGTGGCCGGTGGCGCCGCGCCGGGTGAGGCCGAAGTCGGCGAGGTAGACGTGCTCGCCCGCGGCTTCCTTGGTGGTGACGAGCACGTTGGCGGGTTTCACGTCGAGGTGGACGAGGCCCTTGCCGTGCAGCATGTCAAGCGCTTCGGCGACCTGGCCGAGCAGCGCGAGGGTGCGCGCGGGCGAGAGGGGGCCGTCCTTGATGTGGCTGGCGAGGTCCTGGCCGTCGACCAGCCGCATGGCGATGTAGAGCAGCCCGTCGACCTCGTCGAAGTCGTAGAGCGGCACGATGTTGGCGTGGTCGATCGCCGAGGTGTTGCGGGCCTCGTCGACGAACCGCTCGCGGAACTCGGCGTCCGCGGTGAGGTGCTCGCCGATGACCTTCAGGGCGACCTTGCGACCGAGCCTGACGTCCGTGGCCTTGTAGGTCACGCTCATGCCACCGCGGCCGAGCACCCCGTCGATCCGGTAGTGCCCCAGCCGTCGCCCGCTCAGGTCCTCCGACACGCGACGGAGCCTAACGTCCGCGCACCGGGCTTTGCGCGGGGTTCCCGGCAAACGGACCAGCGGGAGCGCCGAGCGGACGGGGAGCCCGCCGCGCGCGCCGGCCTGGGGGAGGCGGCCCGACCCGCCGCGGGGCGGGTCGGGCGGGAATCACGGCGCCTTCCGCACGTCCGACGCCTGGCTGCGGCCGTCGCGCCCCGCCTGGATCTCGAATTCCACGCGGTCGCCCTCGGCCAGCGTCCGGAAGCCTTCCATCTGGATCGCCGAGTAGTGCACGAACACATCCGGCCCGCCGTCCGCGGCGATGAATCCGTAGCCCTTCTCCGAGTTGAACCACTTGACCGTGCCGACAGCCAAGACGTCCTCCCTTTGAGAAATACCCTGAGCAAACCGCCACGCTAGAGGCAGGAGGGGGTTCGCCGATACCTCCTTATGGAGTCATGAGCGGACGCTGAATCCGTTGTCGCGCAACCAACTGACGAGTCCGCGCGGGCTGCGGGTCCGGGTGAGCACGAGTCCGGGTCCGGCGAAGTCGAGGACCAGCCCTTCGCCATTCCGCACGGATTGGGGCGCGTCGGGCGAAACGGCGCGCAGCCGGCACTGGACGGTGTCGGCGAACGCGACCACGTGGCCGCCGGCGACGGTGACCAGTTCGCCGGGGTCGAGGGTGACCACGTCGAGGGTGCCGTAGCAGCTCAGCACGACGGGGCCCGCGCCGAAGGCGTAGGTGAGGAACCCGTGGTCGCCGCCGTGCAGGGCGCGCACGGGCGGCGCGGTCGGGTCGAGGCGGGCGGTGGCGGCGCAGGCGAGCCAGCTGTCGCGGGCGACGCACCAGCCGGTGGCGCCCTCCAGTTCGAGGACGTGCAGGTCGCCGGGCAGGGCGGGGGCGACGTCCACCCAGCCGCCCTCGGGGCCCGCGGTGCACAGCGCGGCGTTGACGCCGGGCGCCTTGGTGCGCCCGTCGACGGTGACGCCGTAGCTGGTGGCGAGCACGGACGAGCGCTCGACCGCGACCGGCTCACCGGGCGCCAGGACGAGTCGGGCCACCCCGAAGGTCGGGGTGTGGCGGGTCCGGACCTGCAACGTGCCCCCTGTCGTGATCAGCCGGTTGGAGCAGTCTGCCACGGGCGAGGCAGGATGGGACGCGTGTCGAACGCGCTGACCCGAGTCGCTGATCACAAAGCCCGCGTGGCGGGGCTGGTCGGGGTGATGCCCGTGGTGCGGTCGCCGCTCGCGGACTGCCTGGGCCTGGTGCTGGCCGAGGACCTGGTGGCGACGGTGCCGTTGCCGCCGTTCGACAACTCGGCGATGGACGGTTACGCGGTGCGCGCGGCCGACGTGGCGGCGGCTCCGGTGGAGTTGCCGGTGGTGGAGGACATCCCGGCGGGGCGGGCGGCGTCGGGTCCGCTGGCGGCGGGGACGGCGCACCGGATCATGACGGGCGCGCCGGTGCCGGCGGGCGCGGACGCCGTGGTGCAGGTGGAGTGGACCGACGGCGGCACGTCGGTGGTGCGGGTGGACCGGCCGGTGGCGGTCGGCGCGAACGTGCGGCGGCGGGCGGACGACGTGGCCGTGGGCGCGACCGTGCTGCGGGCGGGCGCGGTGCTGGGTCCGGCGCAGTTGGGGTTGGCGGCGGCGTTGGGGTTCGGGTCGCTGCCGGTGCGGCGGCGTCCGAGGGTGCTGGTGCTGTCGACGGGGTCGGAGCTGGTGGGCCCGGGCGAGGAGTTGGCGCCGGGGCGGATCTACGAGTCGAACGGCGTGATGCTGGCCGCGGCGGTGCGGGAGGCGGGCGGCGAGGCGGAGCTGCTGCGGTTCGTGCCGGACGACGTGGAGCGGTTCCACGAGGCGATCGCGCCGCGGTTGGCGTCGGTGGACCTGCTGCTCACGTCGGGCGGGGTGAGCGCGGGGGCCTACGAGGTGGTGAAGGACGCGTTCACCGGGCGCGGGGTGGAGTTCACGAAGGTCGCGATGCAGCCGGGCGGGCCGCAGGGCGCGGGGCGCTACCGGGGGGTGGCGGTGGCGACGCTGCCGGGGAACCCGGTGAGCGCGCAGGTGTCGTTCGAGGTGTTCGTCCGGCCGGCGTTGCGGGCGGCGATGGGGTTCGCGGAGGTGGAGCGGCCGGCGGCGGTGGCGCGGTTGAGCGCGCCGGTGACGTCGCCGGCGGGGCGGACGCAGTTCCGGCGCGGCGCGTACGACCCGGAGTCGGGGCGCGTGGTGACGCCGGTCGGCGGGCCGGGGTCGCACCTGCTGTCGGCGTTGGCGGTGAGCAACTGCCTGATCGAGGTGCCGGAGGACGTGACGGAGCTGGCGGCGGGCGACGAGGTCGTGGTCCGCCTCCTGCACGGAGAGTGACGTCGGGCTGACCGTCGGCGTTGATCAACCGTGTGACCCGGCTTACACTCGGGGTGATCGGAGCGCCGGTCGGTCCGTGCGTTCGTCGGGGGACGCACGGGCGGGCCGGACGCGGGCCGGCGGAGCCGCGTAGCGTGTGGCGGGCCGGAAGCACTGCCCTGACACGGAAGAGCCATGACCGTCGATCGCGACAAGCACAGTGGTGCCGTCTCCCACTTCCTCCAGCTCGCCCGGGGGATCGTCCCCCCGATGCACCCCGCGGGCCGCCCGTTCGTGGCAGGCGCCGCCGTGGCGACACTGCTGCTGCGCCGCTACTCCAAGCGCGCCGGCGTCGTGGGCGCGCTGCTGACCGGGTGGGTCGCGTGGTTCTTCCGCGAACCCCGGCGCACCACGCCCACCCGGCCCGGCGTCGCGGTGGCGCCGGCCGACGGCACGGTGTCGCACGTGGTCGAGGCCGTGCCGCCCGCCGAGCTGGGGCTCGGGTCCGCGCCGATGACCCGGATCAGCGTGTTCCTGTCGGTGTTCGACGTGCACGTGCAGCGCGTGCCGGTGGCCGGTCTGGTGCGGCAGGTGTCGTACCGGCCGGGCAAGTTCCTGTCCGCCGACCTGGACAAGGCCAGCGAGGACAACGAGCGCAACACGGTGTGGTTGAGCACGCCGGCCGGGCACGACGTGGTGGTCGTGCAGATCGCGGGCCTGGTGGCGCGGCGGATCGTGTGCGAGGTCGCCGAGGGCGACAAGGTGGCGGTCGGGCAGACGTACGGGCTGATCCGGTTCGGGTCGCGGGTGGACCTGTACGTGCCGACCGGCAGCCGGGTGCTGGTGGAGGCGGGGCAGCGGACGATCGGCGGCGAGACCGTGCTGGCCGAGCTGCCGTCGGCCGGGTTCCCCGCGCCGGAGGGTTCGGTGGCCGGGTCGCTGCCGGCCGAGGGTTCGGCGGGTTCCGGTTCGACGGGTTCCGGTCCGACGGCTGCGGGTTCGACGGGCGGCGGTTCGGCGGGCGGCGGTTCGGCGGGTTCCGGTTCGGCGGCCGGTGGTTCGGCGGCCGATTCTCCCGCGGAGGGCTGAGCGGATGGCTCCCAGCGGGCCGGGGATCAGGCTGCTGCCGAACGCCATCACGGTCCTCGCGATGTGCGCGGGGTTGTCGGCCGTGCACTTCGCGATCACCGGGATGTACGGGGCGGCGATCGGCTCGATCGCCGCGGCGGCCGTGTTCGACGGGCTGGACGGGCGGATCGCCCGGCTGCTCGACGCGACCAGCAAGATGGGCGCGGAGCTGGACTCGTTGGCCGACGCGATCTCGTTCGGCGTCGCGCCCGCGTTGGTGATCTACGTGTGGAAGTTCGACTCCAGCCGTGAGGGCTGGGTCGTGGCGTTGATCTTCGCGGTGTGCATGGTGCTGCGGTTGGCGCGGTTCAACACGCTGCTGGAGGTCGAGCAGCCGGCGTTCACGAAGGAGTTCTTCGTCGGCGTGCCCGCGCCGGCCGGCGGGTTGTTGCTGCTGCTGCCGCTGATCCTGGACGAGCAGCTCGGCCGGTCCGGGTGGTGGTCCAGCCAGCCGGTCGTCGCCGTGTGGACGGTCGGGATCGCGTTGCTGCTGGTCAGCCGCATCCCGACGTTGTCGGTGAAGACCATCAAGGTCGCGCCGCGCTTCGTCGCGCCGTTGCTGGTGATGGTCGGCCTGCTGGCCGCGGCCGTGATCACGTTCCCGCTGGTGGCGCTGATCGCGGCGATGCTCGTGTACCTCGGGCACCTGCCGTACTCGGTGCGCCGGTACCGGTGGCTGGCGAAGCACCCGGAGGCGTGGTCGGTGCCGGCGGCGGACCGGCGGGCGATCAAGCGGGCGCACGGCGTGGCGGCACGGCGGCTGGGCCTGCGGCAGCCGCTCGGGGGTCGCGTCGCGGGCGCCGCGATGCGTGCCGTGCGGCGGCCGCGGCGGACGGTCGATCCGACGCAGGTGGCGGCGGAGACGAACGGGCAGGCGCGGCCGGGGAAGCGGCGGGGGTGGCGGCAGATCGGCTTGCGGAGGCATGATCGGCCGTAGGCCGGTATGGTGGGGTTGAGCTGCGGTTTTGGTGGTCGACGGCGTTCACGATCGGGTGAATCTCGACGCGGTCATCTTCCAAAACGCCGTTATTGACGGCCTCGAACGTCGGTTGAAACAACGAGGCCGGCAACCCCAACCGTCGCCTCGCCGGGCCGCCGCCGGGTCCCCGACCCCCGCTCCGGGGTCGACCCGCTAAGCCGCTCGCCACGTGCCGGTGAGTCGGGTGCCGCCCCGTCGGACGCATCCGCGAGGAACGCCGCCGGGCTGAACGCCGCCGGGCCGGGTGAGCCGGTGAGGTGAGCGCGAGCCGGTGCGTCCGTGCGAGTGGGTGGAGCCTGGCCCGGCGAGGTGGGGCTGGCGGAGTCCGGCTCGCGGCGTCGGGGTGGGTGGACCGTCCCGCCTCGGCCGCCGGCCCCAACTACGCTCACCCCGTGATCACGCTGACCGCCCGCCTGTCCCCGTCGGCCCTGGACACCCGTCGCGGGGTGGTTCGGCTGCACCCCGAGGTGCTGGACGCGCTCGGGCTGCGGGCCTGGGACGCGGTGCGGCTCACCGGGGCCAGGGCGAGTGCCGCCCTCGCCGCCGCGACGGCCGGTGACGGGCCGCCCGGTGTGGTGCTGGTGGACGACGTGACGCTGTCGAACCTCGGCGTGGTGGAAGGTGCGGAGGTGGTGGTGGCTCCCGTGGACGTCGCGGCGGCGCGTTCGGTGACCGTGGCGGGGTCGCGGTTGGCCAGCACGTCGCTCACGCCGGAGACGTTGCGGATGGCGTTGACCGGGAAGGTGTTGACGGTCGGTGACGCGGTGTCCCTGCTGCCGCAGGACCTCGCGCCGCCGCCCGGTGCGGACGTGAGCGCCACGCGGCGGAAGTTGGCGAACGCCATCGGGATGACGTGGACCAACGAGCTGTTGACGATCACCGCCACGGAGCCGGCCGGGGTGCCGGTGGCGGTGCAGCCGTCGACGGTGGTCGGGTGGCGGGACGGGGCGCGCACCGGTGACGTGCCGGCGGTGTCCGGGGGCGCGGCGGGGGCGGGTCGCGGGTCGGGGGACGGCGGGGTGGGCGTCGGTGCGGGCGGGGCTGCGGGGCAGGCGTTGACGCAGGTGGGGGTGTCGTCGGGGGTTGGGGGTGCGGCGGCGGAGGTGGTTGAGGCGGCCGTGCCGGCGGTGCCGGTGGCGGACCTGGTCGGGCAGCAGGAGGCGGCGAAGCGGCTCGCCGAGTGGTTCGACCTGACGTTCAGCCACCCGGAGTTGTTGGCGCGGTTGGGGGCGACGCCGCGCCTGGCGGCGCAGGTGAGCGGGCCCGAGGGGGTCGGCAAGGCGACGTTCGTGCGGGCCGTGGCGCAGGCGGCGGGGGCGACGGTGGTCGAGGTGGCGGCGCCGAGCATCGCCGTGTTGGAGGCGAACGCGGCGGCGCAGCGGGTGGTGGACGCGGTGGCGCGGGCGCAGGGGCAGGCGCCGGCGGTGTTGTTGGTGACCGATGTGGAGGCGTTGTTGCCGGCCGCGTCGCCGCCGCCGGTGGCGACGGTCGTGCTGGACGCGTTGCGCCGCCGGCCCGAGGGGGTGGTGCTGGTGGTCACGAGCGCGCACCCGGAGGCGGTGGACCCGCGGTTGCGGGTGCCGGAGCTCGTGGACCGGGAGTTGGTGTTGCCGTTGCCGGACGGCGCGGCGCGCACCGAGTTGCTGAGGGTGTTGTTGCGGGACGTGCCGGTGGAGTCCGATGTGGACCTCGGCGTGGTGGCGGACCGGACGCCGGGGTTCGTGGCGGCGGACCTGGTGGCGTTGCGGCGGGAGGCGGCGTTGCGGGCGGCGTTGCGGCAGCGGGACGCGGACGAGCCGCGGGTGGCGCAGGCGGACCTGGTGGGGGCGTTGGAGATCGTCCGTCCGATTTCGATGTCCACTTCGGACACGTTGCGGACGGGTGGGTTGACGTTGGCCGATGTCGGTGACATGGCCGAGGTGAAGCAGGCGTTGACGGAGTCGGCGCTGTGGCCGTTGCAGTACCCGGATTCGTTCGCGCGCCTCGGGGTCGCGCCGCCGCGCGGTCTGCTGCTCTACGGTCCGCCGGGGTGCGGCAAGACGTTCCTGGTGCGGGCGTTGGCGGGCACGGGGCGGTTGAACGTGCTGTCGGTGAAGGGCGCGGAGCTGATGGACAAGTTCGTCGGCGAGTCGGAGCGGGCGGTGCGGGAGTTGTTCCGGCGGGCGGCCGAGGCGGCGCCGGCGTTGGTGTTCCTGGACGAGGTGGACGCGTTGGCGCCGCGGCGCGGGCAGTCGTCGGATTCCGGGGTGTCGGACCGGGTGGTGGCGGCGTTGTTGACGGAGTTGGACGGGGTCGAGCCGTTGCGGGACGTGGTCGTGCTGGGGGCGACGAACCGGCCGGAGTTGGTGGATCCGGCGTTGTTGCGGCCGGGTCGGTTGGAGCGGTTGGTGTACGTGCCGCCGCCGGACGCGGAGGCGCGGGCGGAGATCCTGCGGGCGTCGGCGCGGAACACGCCGTTGGGGTCGGACGTGGACCTGGGTGCGTTGGCGGCCGAGTTGGACGGGTATTCGGCGGCGGACTGCGCGGCGTTGATCCGGGAGGCGGCGTTGACGGCGATGCGGGAGTCGTTGTCGGCGTCGGAGGTGACGGGCGCGCACCTGGCGTCGGCGCGGGAGCGGGTGCGGCCGTCGTTGGACCCGGCGCAGCTGGCGTCCCTGGCCGCTTACGCGGAGTCGCGGGAGCGGTGAGGCGTCGGGGCGGTGGCCGGGCTGGGCGACGGCACGCCGGTCGGGGGCGGGAGGCCGGGTCGGGACGCCGGGTCAGGATGCCTTCTTGGCGGTCGGGCCCCGGTAGTCGTTGGTGACGATCACGATGATGCCGGGGTGCGCGGCCTGGATGCCGTCGAACCGGGGTTCCACGCGGGCGCCGAGGACGGTGGCGAGTTCGCGGGCGGAGGGTTCCTCGTCGGTGCCGGGGCGGAAGTAGACGGTGGTGGTGGGGATGGTGCCCTGGGAGTAGTTGCCCCTCTCGGCGACCTGCCACCCGGCTTGTTCGACGTCGGCCTGGGCGCGGGCGGCCAGGCCCTGGGTGGTGCTGTTGTTGTAGACGCGCACCGGCGGCTTGGGGACGGTGTCGACGGGCGGCGGGGGGACGTTCGCGGTGGTGCCGCCGGGGGCGGCGGTCGTGGTGGGGGCGGTCGTGGCCGGTGTGGTGTCCGACGGCGGGGTGGTCGGCGCGGGGGTGGTCTCCGAGGGGGCGGTCGGTGAGCCGTCCGGGGTGTCGGAGGTGGCCGAGGGCGGGGTGGTCTGGGCGGCGGGCGGGGTGTCGTCGGGGCCGCCGGTGACGAGGCTGACCAGGCCGATGACCAGGGCGATGACGGCCACGCCGAGCAGGGCGTAGCCCGCGGCGCGGGCCGGGTGGGCGGGGCCCGCCGGCTGTTCGGGGTTCGTCATCGGCGCTCGACGCCCAGCCTCTTGGCCGCGCGGGCGCGTTGCCTGCCGGAGCGGGACCGGCGCAGTCTCTTGATCAACATCGGATCGGCGGCCAACGCCTCTTCTTTCTCGATCAACGCGTTGAGCAGCTGGTAGTAGCGCGTCGCGGACATGTCGAACAGCTCCTTGACGGCCTGTTCCTTCGCACCCGCGTACTTCCACCACTGGCGTTCGAAGGCCAGGATCTCGCGTTCCCGGTCGTTCAAACCGTCGTCCGGCCCCTCCGCCGGCGCCAGTGCCTCTGCGGCGTCCATCTGGCTCCTCAGCCGTGTCCCGTGCGTGGGTGCCATTACATCACGTGATCTTGGTGTGGGTGGGCTCATCGGTCGGCGCGTCCGCCGTGGCGCGCCGTTAGGCTGCACGCCATGGCAGTTCACCCGATCCGGATCGCCGGAGATCCCGTCCTGCACCGCCCGACCCGTCCGGTCGAGGTGTTCGACGAGTCGTTGCGCACGTTGATCGAGGACATGCACGAGACGATGGCGGCGGCGCGGGGTGTGGGGCTCGCGGCGAACCAGATCGGGATCGACCTGCGGTTGTTCGTCTACGACTGCCCGGACGACGAGGGTGTGCGCCATCGCGGTGTGGTGGTGAACCCGACGTTGGAGACGTCGGAGGTGCCGTTGGGGATGCCGGACCCGGACGACGACTTCGAGGGGTGCCTGTCGGCGCCGGGCGAGTCGTACCCGACGGGGCGGGCGTCGTGGGCGAAGGTGACCGGGTTCGACGGGGACGGCAAGCCCGTGGAGGTGGAGGGCACCGGGTTCTTCGCGCGGTGCCTGCAGCACGAGACCGATCACCTGGACGGGGTCATCTACCTGGACCGGCTGGTGGGGCGGCACAAGCGGGCGGCGAAGAGGATGCTGCGCGCGAACGGGTGGGGTGTGCCGGGGTTGTCGTGGGACCCGGCGACGTCGGAGGACCCGTTCGCGGACGACGACGAGGACTAGGACGACGACGAGGACTAGGACGACGACGAGGACTAGGACGACGACGAGGACTAGGACGACGACGAGGACCAGGGCGACGACGAGGACCAGGGCGGGCCCGGCCTCGTCCCGCCCGCGGGCGCGTGGTGGGACGGGTCGCGCCGGTCGTGGGCGCGGTGCGGCGCGGGGTGGTCGGCGCGGGGCGGTCGTTCGGGGCGTCGCCAGGGCAGTTCGGGGTAGGACGCGAGTTCGCGGTGGGTGGGGCAGCGGGCCAGGTCGGCGTAGGCGCCGGCGAGCACGGCGGCCCGGATGCGGCGCATCTGGCCGGCCGTCGGCAGCTCTCCGACCAGCAGGAACGGCAGGAGGAGCCGCCAGGCGGCGACGGTGGCGGGGCGGCCGCGGTGGGGGGCGCGCAGGGCGGCCCGGGCGACGCGGAGGGCGTGTTCGGCGGCGGTGATCGCGGTCGGGTAGCCGGCGTGGTCCCACGACCAGCGGAGGGCGTCGGCCATGGCGCAGCGGACGCAGTCGGCGGGGCCGGTGGCGAGTTCCTCGCCGCACTGGGAGCAGGTGACGAGGGTCATCGCCCAGTCGGTGCAGGTCCAGGGGTGGCGGCCGACCTCGTCGGCGAGGACCAGCTCGGCGAGTTCGCGCTCGCCGGCGCCGCCTTCGGCGAGTTGTTCGGCGGCGAGCAGCTCCTGCCAGTCGAGCAGCCAGTACTGGTCGACCAGCTCGGCGCAGAAGCGGCAGGCGGGGTAGCCGCGGCCCGCCAGGTCGCCGCAGGACGGGCAGGGCGAGACGGCGGCGGGGCGGGCCACGCGCCGGGCGCCGGGCGGGAACGGCCGGTGATCAGCCACGCGGTGAAAGGTACGCGCAACCGGTGGTCTTCGGCATCCGCACCTTGGCATCGGCACCTGGCCGTGGCTATGGTCGGGCCGACTGCTCGAACGCAGTGCGAAAACTCAACACACGCGGGAGCTCGCGCCACAGCGGGCTGAGAGGGCGGCTGGGGTGTGAGGGCCCCGGCGCCGCCGACCGCCTGAACCTGACCGGGTAATGCCGGCGTAGGGAGGAATGTCGTGACGGCTCTTGACGACCGTTCGGTCAAGCCCAGTGTCACCACGGGACCGATCTCGGGTTCGCGCAAGGTCTACCGCGAGGTGGGCGACGGCGTGCGGGTCCCGTTCCGCAGGGTGGAGCTGACCAACGGCGAGCACGTCGACCTGTACGACACTTCCGGTCCGTATACCGACGAGAGCGCGACCATTGACGTCCACAGTGGACTTCCGAGGGTGCGTGCGGAGTGGATCGCGCGGCGGGAGCCGGTCGACGGGGCGGTGACCCAGCTGGCGTACGCGAAGGCGGGGGTCATCACGCCGGAGATGCGGTTCGTGGCGGCGCGCGAGAACCTGAGCCCGGAGTTCGTCCGGGACGAGGTGGCGATCGGTCGGGCGGTCATCCCGCTCAACCGGAACCACCCGGAGGCCGAGCCGATGATCATCGGAAAGAAGTTCCTGGTGAAGGTCAACGCGAACATCGGGAACTCGGCGGTGACCTCCTCGATCGAGGAGGAGGTGGAGAAGATGGTGTGGGCGTCGCGGTGGGGCGCCGACACGATCATGGATTTGTCGACGGGGAAGCGGATCCACGAGACCCGCGAGTGGATCATGCGGAACTCGCCGGTGCCGGTCGGGACGGTGCCGATCTACCAGGCGTTGGAGAAGGTGGACGGCGACCCGGCGAAGCTGTCGTGGGAGGTGTACCGGGACACCGTCGTCGAGCAGGCCGAGCAGGGCGTGGACTACATGACGGTGCACGCGGGGGTGCTGCTGCGGTACGTGCCGCTGACGGCCAGGCGGGTGACGGGCATCGTGTCGCGGGGCGGGTCGATCATGGCCGCGTGGTGCCTGGCGCACCACAAGGAGAGCTTCCTGTACACGCACTTCGAGGAGCTGTGCGACATCCTGCGGGCGTACGATGTCACGTTCTCGCTGGGTGACGGGCTGCGGCCGGGTTCGATCGCGGACGCGAACGACGAGGCGCAGTTCGCGGAGCTGCGGACGTTGGGCGAGCTGACGCACGTCGCGCGGGCGAAGGACGTGCAGGTGATGATCGAGGGGCCGGGTCACGTGCCGATGCACAAGATCGCGGAGAACGTGCGGCTGGAGGAGGAGTGGTGCGGGGAGGCGCCGTTCTACACCCTCGGGCCGCTGGCCACGGACATCGCGCCCGCGTACGACCACATCACCTCGGCGATCGGGGCGGCGCAGATCGGGTGGCTGGGCACGGCGATGCTGTGCTACGTCACCCCGAAGGAGCACTTGGGGCTGCCCAACCGGGACGACGTGAAGACGGGCGTGATCACGTACAAGATCGCGGCGCACTCGGCGGACCTGGCCAAGGGGCACCCGGGGGCGCAGGAGCGGGACGACGCGTTGTCGAAGGCCCGGTTCGAGTTCCGGTGGGAGGACCAGTTCAACCTGTCGCTGGACCCGGACACGGCGCGGTCGTTCCACGACGAGACGCTGCCCGCGGCGCCGGCGAAGACGGCGCACTTCTGCTCGATGTGCGGGCCGAAGTTCTGCTCGATGAAGATCACCCAGGACGTGCGGCGGTTCGCGGAGGAGCGCGGGCTGTCGACGGTGGAGGCGATCGAGGCGGGCATGGCGGAGAAGTCGCACGAGTTCACCGACCGGGGCACCAAGGTGTACCTGCCGGTGGTGGACTGATGGGGGTGCGCTGATGGCGGTCGCGCCGCCGAAGGTGCTGACCATCGCCGGGTCGGACTCGGGCGGTGGCGCGGGCCTGCAGGCGGACCTGAGGACGTTGTTCGCGTGCGGGGTGCACGGGATGACGGCGGTGACGGCGGTGACCGTGCAGAACTCGCTGGGCGTCACCGGGTACACGGAGATCCCGCCGGACGTGGTGGCCGCGCAGATCGAGGCGGTCGCGACGGACATCGGGGTGGACGCGGCGAAGACCGGGATGCTGGCGTCGGCGGCGATCATCGAGGCGGTCGCGGCGGCGGTGGACCGGGTCGACGTCGGGCCGTTCGTGGTGGACCCGGTGGCCGCGTCGATGCACGGGCACCAGCTGCTGGCCGACGACGCGCTGGACGCGGTGCGGTCGCTGCTGTTCCCGCGGGCGACGCTGGTGACGCCGAACCTGGACGAGGTGCGGCTGCTGACCGGCATCGACGTGCGCAGCCGCGCCGACCAGCGCAAGGCGGCCGAGGCGCTGCACGCGATGGGCCCGCGGTGGGTGCTGGTCAAGGGCGGGCACCTGTGGGACGACCCGGAGTGCCTGGACGTGCTGTTCGACGGCGAGCGGTTCGTCGAGCTGCTCGGGCCGCGCTACGACGTGAAGGACACCCACGGCAGCGGGGACACGCTGGCGTCGGCGATCGCGTCGCAGCTCGCGCGGGGCGCGGACGTGCCGACGGCGGTGCGGTTCGGCAAGGACTTCGTGGTCCGGTCGGTGGCCGCCGCGTACCCGTTGGGCGGCGGGGTGGGCCCGGTGTCGCCGCTGTGGCGGCTGGAGGGGTGACGCCGGCGGGGCGGGGTGGTCGTCGCCACCCCGCCCCGTCGCCGTTCGCGGCCCGGCGGCGGAGGGGGACCGCGTCGCCGTCGCCGGTTCTCGATCGTCGAAGGGTTCGGTGAGCACGTCCGATTCGTCACCCTGTGGTCGGGAATCCGAACACGGGTGGTCGAGGGGGCGGTCCAGTGGAGGTCGACGAACCGGTGGCCGGTGTGGGCCGCGGAGCCGGTCCGATCCGGGTGGCACCGCCCGGTGTGCGCAACACGGTGACGGGCCGGCTGGGCGGCGCGGTGCAGGCCGGTGTGGTGCACGGCGGTGTGCACCTGCACGCCGCGCCGGTACGGCCCGCGGCCGCGACGCCGCGGCAACTGCCGGCCGCGCCCGCGGCGTTCGTCGGTCGGGCGGCGGAGCTGGCCGCGTTGGACGACGCCGCGGGCACCGTGTCGGCGATCGCGGGCGTGGGCGGCATCGGCAAGACGTGCCTGGCGCTGGTGTGGGCGCACCGCAACCTCGACCGGTTCCCGGACGGTCAGCTGTTCGTCGACCTGAACGGGTTCAGCCCGGCGGGGCGGCCGACCGGGCCGGTGGACGCGGTGCGCGGGTTCCTCGGCGCCCTGGGCGTGGACCCCGGCGCGCTCCCGCCCGACCTGGACGCCCTGGCGGCGCTGTACCGGGGTCTGGTCGCGGGCAGGCGGATGCTGGTCGTGCTGGACAACGCGGCCACCGCCGAACAGGTCGTGCCGCTGCTGCCGGGCAGCCCGACGTGCACGGTGCTGGTCACGGGCCGGACCGTGCTGTCGTCGCTGATCGACCGGTGCGGCGCGCGGCACGTGCCGCTGGGTGTGCCGGGCCGGGAGGAGGCCCGTGACCTGTTGACCCGACGTTTGGGCGTGCCGCGGGTCGCGCCCGCCCCGGAGGCGACCGACGACCTGGTCGGGCTGTGCGGTCGCCACCCGCTGGCGCTGGCGATCATGGCCCGGCACGCCGCGGCGCGGCCGGCGGTCCCGCTGGCCGAGTTGGCGGTCGAGCTGCGGGAGCTGGGCCTGGAGATGCTCGACCACCACACCGACCCCGCCGCCAGCCTGCCCGCCGTGCTGTCCTGGTCCCTGCGGCACCTCACCGACCGCCAACGGGAGGCGTTCGCGCTGCTGGGGCTGGCTCCGGGGCCGGACGTGGACCTGCCCGCGGCCGCGTCCCTGACGGGCCTGCCCGCGCGGGAGGCGCGCGCGGTGCTGGGCGCGTTGGCGGAGGCGTCGCTGCTCGACCGGCAGGCGCACGGCCGCTACCGGATGCACGACCTGGTCCGCGCCTACGCCGCCACCACCGCCTGCGCCGACGTCCCCGAACCGGTGCGGCGGGCGGCGCTGGACCGGGTGGTGGACCACTACCGGCACACCGCCCACGCCGCCGACCACCTGCTGTACCCGTACCGGGAGCCGATCCGGGTCGACCCGCCCGCGCCCGGCTGCCAGGTCCGGTCGCTGCCGGACCGCGCCTCCGCGCTGGCCTGGCTGGACGCGCACCACCCGCACCTGCTGGCCGCCCAGCTGCTCTCCGCCGCCCGCCACCGCCACCAGGCCGTCTGGCACCTGGCGTGGGCGCTGCACACGTTCCACTGGCGCCGCGGGCACCGCGTCGACGAGTTGGCCGTGTACCGGGCCGCCGTCCACGCCGCCGACCACCTGCGCGACCCGGCCGCCCGCGCCCTCGCGCACCGGCGCCTCGGACGCGCCCACGCCGCCCTCGGCCGGCACGAGTCGGGTCTCGCGCACCTGCGTCACGCCCTGGCGCTGGCCGAGCACCACCACGACCTCGTCCAGCAGGCGGCGACCCACCACTACCTCGCGTGGGTGTGGGAGCTGCGCGGGGACGACCGGAGGGCCTTGGAGCACGCGTCCCGGGCGTTCGACCTCGACCGGGTCGCGGCCCACCCGGTGTGGCAGGCCCGTGCGCTCAACCAGATGGGCTGGTACCGCGCCCGGCTGGGCGACCACGCCGGCGGGCGCGTCCAGTGCCGGCAGGCCCTCGAGGTGTTCCGGCGCCACCACGACCCCGACGGCGAGGCCGCCACCCACGACAGCCTCGGTTACATCGCCCACCGGACCGGGGACCACCACCGGGCCGTCCACCACTACCGGCGGGCCCTCGCGCTGTTCCGCGCCCTCGGCGACCCCGTCGAAGCCGCCGAAACCCTCAACCGCCTCGGCCACCCCCTCGCGGCCCTCGGGCAGCACCACCGGGCCCGCGCGGTCTGGCGGTACGCCGTGGAGCTGTACCGCCGCCTGGGCCGCGCGTCGGAGGCCGAACTCGTCCTGCGGCAGCTCCGCGGGCTCGACGCGTGTCGGTCGCCGGCGACGCGCTGAGCCACCCGCGAGGGGCTCGCGCGTCTTGTAGGGCATGAGCGCTTGGGGACGGGACGCGTACGTGGCCGAGCTGGTGCTGGGCCAACCCGAGGCGGTCGCGGCGTTGTTCGGCGGCTCGGTGCTGCTGGGCGCGGTCGGGCTGGTGGTGGCGCGGTGGCGGCGGTGGCCGGTGGCGCCGTCGGTGCTGGCCGGGTGCGGGTTGGCGCTCGCGCTGGCGGTGACCCTGGCGCGGCCGGGCGGGTCGCTGTCGATCGTCACGACCGACCCGGTCGGGGTGTGCGTGGCGAACGAGTTCTCGCTGGTCGGGTCGCTGGCGCGGCTGAACCTGGTGATGCTCGTGCCGTTCGCGTTCTTCGCCGCGCTGGCCACCCGGCGGCCGTTCACGGTGCTCGCGGTCGCGGCGGCGTTCAGCGGCGCGGTGGAGTTCGTGCAGGCCGTGACGGGGATCGGGGTGTGCGAGGCGCAGGACTTCCTCAACAACACGGTGGGAACGTTGCTGGCGGTGCTGGTGGCGTGGCCGTTCACGGTCGCCGCGGGCGGTCCCGCGCGACGGCGGCTGACTGTCGGTGGTCGCCCGTAGGGTGCGCCGCACGATCTCCGACGCGACCGCCGAAGCCGCCGCCGACCGCCCGCTGCCCGCCGTGCCCCGGCACGCCGACCTGGTGTTCCGGGCCGGGGTGAGGTGGGAGCTGCCCCGGCCGGGGGCCGTGGTCACCGAGGTGCGCGAGGCGGGCGCGGTGCGGCTGGGCAGCGGGCGGCTGGTCGTCGCCGACCCGGGGCACCTCGACTCCGAAGCCGAGCCGTTCACCGTCGGCGTCGAGCCCGGCGAGTACCCCGTGGAGGTGGCGCCGGCGCGGTTCGCGGACGACCCGGAGCACGTGCGGGTGGCGGCGGCGCGCCTGGTCGTGACGCGCGAGCCCGCGGTGTCGTGGGAGTTGGCGGTGGTGGCCGGGCAGGACGTGGCGGACTTGGGCGAGGACGAGTTCTACGGGTTCGGCGTGGACACCGGCACGGCGTGCTTCGTGGACGCCGACGCGGCCGCCGCGCTGGGCGCGTGGCTGGACGACAACCACGACACCGCCTACGACGGCGTGTTCGAGGCCCACGCGGCGCCGATGCGGGACCCGTCCACCGGGCACGGGCTGGTCGCGTTCACCAGCGGGTGGGGTGACGGGTCGTACCCGACGTGGATCGGCCGCGCCGCGGACGGCGGGGTGACGTGCTTCGTGGTCGACACGTTCGTGCTGCACGGCGCCACGCCGCGGCCGTGACGGTTCACAGCCGCCGCAGGTAGCCCTCGTACGGGGCGCGCAGGTCGACCGTCTCGGGGTCCAGCAGCCACAGGGTGAGCGCGCCCTCGGGGAACGCGAGCAGTTCGGTCGCCCGGTCGGGGCCCAGGCGCTCGGCGAACGCGCGCCGCAGGGCGCGGTTGCGGGCCACGAACCGGGCGCGGACCTCGCCGTCGCCCGCGAGGTGCTCGGCCTGGAGGACGACGTGCGGCGTGGCCAGGCCGCGGTGCGCCATCGTGTGCTCGGCGTCGGACAGCAGCGCGGCCTTGAGCCCGTCGACGCCCCGGTCGGCGTGCTCGGACACGCGTGCGGCGGAACGGGCGTCGAACTCGTCCAGGACGGCTTTGAGCAGGGCGGCGACCCGGAGCTGCTCTTCGGCAGGCACCGCTGGGAGCCGGCCGAGGACGTCCCCGGCGTGACGCGGCCCCCTGTTCTTCATTCTGCCACCGGGGACCGACAATTCCGCCGCCCCGACGGCGCTCACCTCGTCGAACCCGGCGGCACCACCCGGACAGGGACGCCCGATCCGCCGGGCGCAGTCGATGA
The DNA here is from genome assembly GCF_053601135.1 of Actinosynnema sp. NPDC004786. Classification (NCBI taxonomy): domain Bacteria; kingdom Bacillati; phylum Actinomycetota; class Actinomycetes; order Pseudonocardiales; family Pseudonocardiaceae; genus Actinosynnema; species Actinosynnema sp. NPDC004786. The sequence goes on from NZ_JBSGBG010000032.1 coordinate 74,212, forward strand.
CCGTCGTGCCCGACGTCCCCCTCCGACACCGCGCGAGAGCCGCGGGTTCCACGGCCCGATCCGGGTGGGCGGGACGCAGATCGTGCACCCCCGCGCGGGACGGGGAACGGGGGCGCGCGGCGGTCCTCCGCCCGCGACCCCGGCGGCCGGGTGGTCGTCGTGCCCGCGCGCCGCCGTCAGGCGGTCTCGCCGACCAGTTCCTCCAACGCCGGCAGGGCGTTCACCAGCGCGTCGCGGTGCTCCGGGGCCAGCTGCTCGATCCGCCGCTGCAACTCCCGCACCCGCGCCGACCGCACGCCCGACACCATCGTCACGCCCTCCGGCGTCGGCGTCGCCAGCCAGGCCCGCCCGTCCTGCGGGTCCGGCTCCCGCCGCACGTACCGCGCCTCCACCAGGGCCGCCACGATCCGCGACAGGGTGGGCGGCGCGACACCCTCCTTCGCGGCCAGGTCGCCCAGCCGCATGGGGCCGCACCGCGCCAACGTGGCCAACGCCGACACCGCGCCCGGTCCGAGACCGGGCGAGCCGGTGCGCCGCAGCAACCGGGATAGCCTGCCGATCGCGAGGTACAGCCGGGCGGTGGCGTCCTCGACCTGGTCGGCCGTCACGGCACTCCTCCTCGGGCAGACGGACAGGATGAGCGTCCATCATGCCGTGCCGGGCAATCACCCCACCGCGGGACTCGACGCGTGCGCCCAGAACCGCTTCGGGATCCGCCCCGCCAACCGGGCCAGCCGACCGGCCTCCACGCCCGCCCGCATGGCCGCCGCCATCCGCTCGGGGTCCTGCGCCCGGGTCACGGCGGTCGCCAGCAGCACGGCCGAGCAGCCCAGCTCCATCGCCAGCGCCGCGTCCGACGCCGTGCCGACCCCCGCGTCCAGCACCACCGGCACGGACGCCCGCGCCACGATCAGCTCGATGTTGTGCGGGTTGCGGATGCCGAGCCCCGTCCCGATCGGCGAGCCCAGCGGCATCACGGCGGCGCACCCCACCTGCTCCAGCCGCAGCGCGAGCACCGGGTCGTCGGAGGTGTAGGGCAGCACCACGAACCCGTCGTCGACCAGCCTCTCGGCCGCGTCCAGCAGCTCCACCGGGTCGGGCAGCAGGGTCCGGTCGTCGGCCACGACCTCCAGCTTCACCCAGTTCGTCTCCAACGCCTCCCGCGCCAGCCGCGCGGTGAGCACGGCCTCGGCGGCGGTGCGGCAGCCGGCCGTGTTGGGCAGCGCCGCGATCCCCAGCCGGGCCAGCAGGTCCAGCACTCCCCCGCCGGACGCGTCCAGGCGGCGCATCGCGACCGTCGTCAGCTCCGTCCCGGACGCCACCAGGGCGCGTTCCAGCACCGACAGGTTCGCCGCGCCGCCGGTGCCCATGACGAGCCGCGACCCGAACTCGCGCCCGGCGATCACCAAGGGGTCGTCCACGTCAGCCTCCCTGCACGGCGGTCAGCACCTCGACCGCGGCCCCGTCGCGCACCGCCGTCGTCGCCCACGCCGCGCGCGGCACGACCTCGCCGTCCAGGGCGACCGCGACACCGCGCGGCGGGGCGTCGAGCAGCGCGAGCACGGTGGCGACGGTCGACCCGTCGGCCAGTTCCCGCTCCACACCGTTCACGTGCGCCTTCACCGACTGTTTCCTCCTTCGCGGAGCAGGGCGAGCACCCGCCGGGCGGTGACGGGCGCGAGGAGCAGGCCGTTGCGGTGGTGGCCGGTGGCGGCCACCACGCCCGGTTCGAGCAGGCGGATGACGGGCGCGTTGTCGGGGCTGCCCGCGCGGAACCCGGCGGCGGCCTCGACCAGCGCGTACTCGGCGATGCCCGGCCACACCACCTCGGCGTCGCGCAGCAGGTCCCGCACGCCGCCGACGGTCACGTCGCCGTCGAAACCGGCCTCGTACTGGGTCGCGCCGAGCACGAACCCGTCCTCGCGGGGCACGAGGTAGACGGGGCGGCCGGACACGTGGGCGCGGATCGTGTGCCGGGGCGGCGGCAACGCGCCGGGCCGCGCGGCCAGCCGCAGGATCTCGCCCTTCACCGGCCGGATCACCGTCCGCAGCGCCGGGTGCAGGTCGCGGCTCCACGCGCCGGCCGCGATCACCGTCACGTCGCGCTCCGCGCCCGGCTCGGCGGCGAACAAGACACCGTTGGCGGCACAGGCTTCCCGCAGCGCGCGCAGCAGCGCCCGGTTGTCCACGGCGACGTCGCCCGGCACGGACAGTCCACTGCGGACCGGGCCGAGACCGGGCTCCAACGCCCGCAGCTCCCGCCCCGTCAGCCGGGACACCGGCCGGCCCAGCCGGTCCAGGTGGGCGCGCAGCTGGTCCAGCACCTCGACGTCGGCCCCGTCCACCGCGACCGCCAGCGTCCCCGCCGGGCTCAGCGCGACGCCCAGCTCGCGGGCGAACTCCGGCCACAGCTCCAGCGACTCGACGCCGAGCGCGAGGACCTCCTCGTCGCCCGGCCACGCCTCGGTGATCGGCGCGAGCATCCCGCCCGCCACCCACGAGCCGCCGTGCGGCGAGGCGCGGTCGACCAGTTCGACGGCGTAGCCGGCGCGGGCCGCGTACCAGGCCGCGGACAGGCCGATGACGCCACCGCCGAGGACGGTCACTCGCATTGCCAAGGCACTCACGCTCCCTGCGCCGGCATGACCCGGATCAGGTTCGACGGTCGGAGCGGACCACGCTCCCTCTCAGCCCGGTCTGTTCCAGGCTCCCGTGCGGACCGCGTCCACCGTAGCGCACGCGGCGGCGCGGCGGTTACCGTGCCGCCGTGCCAGGACTCGACGGAACGCGGATCAGGCGGCGGCTCGCCGACGCACGGCTCTACCTCTGCACGCCCACGCGCCCCGACCTCGCCGAGTTCGCGGACGCCGCGCTCGCGGGCGGCGTGGACGTCGTGCAGCTGCGGGACAAGGGCATCGAGGCGAAGCAGGAGATCGCCGCGCTGGAGGTGCTCGCCGAGGCGTGCGCGCGGCACGGCGCGCTGCTCGCGGTCAACGACCGGGCGGACGTGGCGCTGGCCGTGGACGCCGACGTGCTGCACCTCGGGCAGGACGACCTGCCGGTGCCGCTCGCCCGCCGCGTCGTCGGCGACGACGTGGTGATCGGCCGGTCCACGCACGACGTCGCGCAGGCGCGGGCGGCGGCCGGGGAACCGGGCGTGGACTACTTCTGCACCGGGCCGTGCTGGCCGACGCCGACCAAGCCGGGCCGTCCCGCGCCGGGCCTGGACCTGGTGCGGGCCACGGCGGGCACGACCGACCGGCCGTGGTTCGCGATCGGCGGCATCGACCGGGACCGGCTGCCCGAGGTGCTGGCGGCGGGCGCGGAACGGGTCGTCGTCGTGCGCGCCGTCACCGAGGCCGAAGACCCCCGCGCCGCCGCGGAGTGGTTCGCGCGTCGGCTGGAGGGCGCGCGGTCGTCGGCGTGACCCCCGGGACGCGGAACGCCCCCGGACCGGGTGGTCCGGGGGCGTCGCCCGAGCGGTGCGCGGCCCGCAGGGGAAGGGACGGCCGCGCGGCGCCGCGACGTCAGCCGCGGGTCAGGCTGAGCCCGTAGGCGCTGAGGATCTCGTTGACGGGCTGGAAGTAGACGATGCCGCCGGAGGTGCAGTTGCCCGAACCGCCGGAGGTCACGCCCTGGGCCTGGCTGTAGTTCGAGCCGGCCACCCACGAACCGCCCGAGTCACCGGGCTCGGCGCAGGCGTTGGTGCGGGTCAGGCCCGACACCGAGCCCTGCGCGTAGTTCACCGTCTGGTTCTTGGCCTGGACGGTGCCGCAGCGCCAGCCGGTGGTGGAGCCGGAACGGCAGATCGCCGCGCCGACCGCCGCCTCGGACGAGCCGGTCACGGTGACGTTGGAGCCGTTGTAGCGGTTGACCCACGGGCGGGAGGTCCAGCTCGTGTTCGTCCGCACCCAGGCGTAGTCGTTGCCCGGGAAGGACGAGCCCGCGAAGGTGCCCTGCGAGACGCGGTTGAAGCCGGTCGTCGCGTTGCCCGTGCGGCCGCAGTGGCCCGCGGTCACGAACCCGCCGGCGACCGCGAAGCCCACCGAGCACCGGCCGCTGCCGATGTAGTAGGCGTCACCACCGCGGGTGTCGTACAGCGGCGTCGGCGACTCGTCGACCTCGACCACCCGGACCGCCGGGCTGACCGACTTGGCCGCCGCCAGGAACGACTCCGCCGCCGCGTCGCGCTGGAAGCGGTTCACCTCGACCACGACCGAGTTGGTCTGGTCGTCGACCCGCCAGCCGGTGATCGACTTCGGCGCCGACATGCCGTCGAGCGCCGACTTCGCGCCGGTGAGCTGCCGGTGGGAGAAGGCGACGTACTTGGCGTCGGCGCCCGCGGCCTTCGCCGCGCCCGCCTTCGCCGGGTCCGCCACCGCGACGACCAGCTTGCCGGTCGCCTGGTTGATCCACGAACCCGCGTAGGCGGCGCCGACGGCGGCCTTCGCGGCCGCCTCGACCTCACCCGCGCGGGTGTCGCTCGCCAAACGGGCGGTGACCTGTTCGGCGGTCAGGCCGAGGTCGCGTTGCGCCGCTTGGAGCAACTCGGCGGGGTAGCTCTCCGTGTCGGCCGGGCTTGTGCCATTGGGCGCGGCGGGCGCCGCGAAGGCCGGTACGCTGAGAGCTGTAGCCGTGCTCGTGGCCAGCAGGACGGCCGTGGCAAGGCGGACCGCACTCGTGCGGTTCATTAGGCGTCTCCCTCATCTTCGGGTGCAGGGAACCCGAGAGCCTGGTTGCAGGGACCGCTCTCGGGGGCTCTAGGGGGACGGGTGGTGGGGCGGCGGCAGGGGTCGCCCCACCCCTTTTTCTCTCGCCCGGTTCGTCGCTCGTGCCTCCCGGACCGCGGTCGCACGCGGTGAGGCGCACGGCCGGGACGGCGCTCGCGTGTCCCGCATGCCACTCCTCCCCGGTCTCCGGTCGACCAGCACTCGCCCGTTCGAGCGACGTTATGACTCCGTTACCTATGACGGTTCGAGCCATCTGAGGGCGAAGTGTGTCACAGGACACGCCGATATGACTGCGCTGTGTAGCGTTTGACAGTTAACTCTCACTCAAGGTAGTGACTCGATCACCGATTCGGGCGGATTTGCCACATGTAAGCGATCCCGTCACGCAAGCCTCGTACGTGTGAATGCTGTTGAACCGGGCGGGTGACACAGTAGGAGTTCCGGTAGCGGGCCGTGTAGGCGGGACGCCGCCGCAGGGGTGAGGATCGACGCCATGGGACTCGTCACCATCTCCGACATCCAGGCCGCCGCCGACCGCGTCAAGGGCGCGGCGGTGCGCACACCGCTCCTGCGGTTCGACGACGGGTTGTGGCTCAAGCCGGAGAGCCTGCAGCCGGTCGGCGCGTTCAAGATCCGGGGCGCGTACAACGCCCTCGCCCGGCTGCCCGAGGACGTGCGGGCGCGCGGCGTCGTCGCCTACTCCAGCGGCAACCACGCCCAGGCCGTCGCGTACGCGGCGAAGCTGTTCGGCGTGCGCGCGGCGATCGTCGTGCCGGACACCACGCCCCGGGTCAAGGTCGAGGCGACCCTGTCCCACGGCGCGGAGGTCGTGCAGGTGCCCATGGCGCAGCGGGAGGCGCGGGCCGCGGAGCTGGTGGCCGAGCGGGGCGCGACGCTGATCCCGCCGTTCGACCACCCCGACGTCATCGCCGGTCAGGGCACCATCGGGCTGGAGGTCGTGGCGGACCTGCCGGACGTGGCGACGGTGCTGGTGCCGGTCAGCGGCGGGGGCCTGATCTCCGGGGTGGCGACGGCGGTGAAGGCGCTGAGCCCGTCGACGCGGGTGATCGGCGTGGAGCCGGAGCTGGCGGGCGACGCGGCCGAGTCGCTGCGGGTCGGCACGCTGGTCCGGTGGTCGCCCGACGACCGGGCCCGGACGTCGGCCGACGGGTTGCGCGCCGAGCCGTCCGAGCTGACGTTCGCGCACATGAGGGCCTACGTGGACGACATCGTGACGGTGTCGGAGGAGCAGATCGGCGAGGCCGTCGGCCTGCTGGCCCGGCGGGCGCGGCTCGTGGTGGAGCCGAGCGGCGCGGTCACCGTCGCCGCCCACCTGGCGCGGCCGTCGGAGCGCGCGGTCGCCGTGCTGTCCGGCGGGAACGTCGACCCGGAGGTGTTCGCCGGGTACCTCTGAGGTCAGTCGCGCACGTGCGCGGGCGGGCCGTCGACCGGGCAGCTGTGGCACTCGTGGGCGTCCGGGGTCGCCCGGAGCACGCGGTTGTCCGTGCCGACGGCCAGCAGCCCGCCGACCACCGACGCGACCGCGCACACCAGCAGGGCCCGCTGCCAGCCCTCGGTGAGCGCGGCCGGGTCGGCGTACCGGTCCCCGGTCAGGCCCGCCACGGCCGGCAGCACGGCCACCGCGACCAGGCTGCCGGTGCGGGCGACCGCGTTGTTGACGCCCGAGGCGACCCCCGCGTACCGGTCCGGGGCGGCGGCCAGCACGGTCGCCGTCACCGGCGCGACCACCGCCGCCAGGCCGAAGCCGAACACGAGCAGGCCGGGCAGCACGCCGGTCCAGTAGCCGGCCCCGGGCTCGACCCGCCGCAGCAGCAGCATGCCGACGCCGATCAGCACCGGACCCGCGACCAGCTGGGCGCGCGGCCCGATGCGCTGGGCGAGGTCCCCGGACCGCGCCGACAGCGCCAGCATGATCAGCGTGATGGGCAGGCTCGCCAGGCCGGACGCGGTCGGCGAGTAGCCCAGCGACACCTGCAGTTGCAGCACCATCAGCACCATCACCCCGCCCAGCGCCGCGTAGACCAGGAAGGTCAGCGCGTTGGCCAGGACGAACGTGCGGTCGGCGAACAGCCGGGGCGGCACGAGCGGGTCGCGGCCGCGCCGTTGCGCCACCACGAACGCCACCAGCCCCGCGACCCCCAGCGCCCCGGCCGTGAGCACGAGCGCGTCCGCGCCGCGGACCGGCGCCTCGACCAGCGCGCCGGTGACGCCCGCGAGGCCCACCGCGCCGATCACGGACTCGCCGACGTTCGGGTGGCCGGTGAGGGACTCGTCGCGGGACTCGGGCACGTGCCGGCGGGCGAGCCACACGCAGACCGCCGCGACCGGCAGGTTGACCAGGAACGCGAGCCGCCACGACCACGCCTGCACCAGCAGCCCGCCGAGCAGCGGCCCGACGGCCGTGGCGACGCCGGACAGGCCGGACCACGCGCCGATCGCGCGGGACCGGTCGGCGCGGGCGAAGACCGACTGCAGGATGGCGAGCGAGCCGGGCGTGAGCAGCGCGCCGCCGATGCCCTGCAGGACGCGGGCGGCGACGAGCAGCTCGGTGGTCGGCGCGAGCCCGCAGAGCAGTGACGCGGCCCCGAACCAGAGGACGCCGAACGTGAAGACCCGGCGGCGGCCGTACCGGTCGCCCAGCGAGCCGGCCACGAGGATCAGCGAGGCCAGCGCCAGCAGGTAGCCGTCGAGGATCCACTGGAGCCCGGCGACCGACGCCCCCAGCTCCGCGCCGATCCGGGGCAGGGCGACGTTGACGATGGTGCTGTCCAGCATCGCCATGCCCGAGCCCAGGATGGTCGTCGCCAGCACGGCCCTGGCCCGTCCCGTGCCCCACACCACCGTCTCGGTCACCGACCCATTCTGCTCCCCGAGTTGTCCACAGGCCGGAGCGGACCACTCCCGCACCGTCGGCGCCGGCCGGCAGTATGAAGAACAGGGGTCCCCCCGGGCGGGGTACCCCTGGCGGAATTCGGGGCGCGGGGGAAACCGCACCGGGCACACCGACGGCAGGCGCACCGGCGCGATTCCGCGCCGGGTGATTTCCGTGGCGCGGGTGAACGGGGATCCCGCTGCGCGGTGAGGGGTTTTCCGCGGTGCCCGTCGCGGCTCGCGTCCGCCGGCGAGGGGCAGGAACCGTGCAGGTGGGCGACGACCCGGGCCGCCCCGTCGGCGCGGACAGGCCCACGTCCTACGACGCCGGATCGCGGCTCGACAGCACGCGGGGATCGATTCTTCCGCGTTCCGCGAAGGACGCCGGGGACAAGGTTTCCACACCGTCGGAACACGGCGTCGGATCACGCCCAGCGCCCATTCCCGCGCCGCCCGTGTGATGAGGTCGGGACAAGTGGCGCCGGTCCCCGACACGACCGCCGCCCGGCCCGAACGCGGACCGGACGGCGGCGCGCGACTAGTCCGCCGGCCGGTTCAGCGTCGCCACGAACTTGTACCGGTCGCCCCGGTACACCGACCGCACCCACTCGACGGGGTTGCCCTCCGTGTCGAACGAGTGCCGCGACAGCAGCAGCATCGGCAGGCCGATGTCCGCGCCGAGCAACTCGGCCTCCTCCGGCGACGCGAGGGCCGTCTCGATGGTCTCCTCGGCGTGTCCCATCTCGACCCCGAACCGCTCCCGCAGCACCTGGTACAGCGACGCCCCCGGCGCGAGGTAGCGCCGCAGCCCGCGGAACCGGCCCAGCGCCAGGTGCGTGGTCTCGATCGCCATCGGCTCGCCGTCGGCCAGCCGCAGGCGGTGCAGGCGCAGCACCTTCGCGCCCGCCCGCACGCCGAGCAGCCGGGCCAGCTCCGCCTCCGCGGGCATCTCCGACGCCTCGATCAGCCGGGACGACGGCTGCCGCCCCTGGGCCTTCATGTCCTCTGTGTACGAGGAGAGCTGGAGCCGTTGCGCCACCTTGGGTTCCGCGGCGAACGTGCCCTTGCCCTGCACGCGCAGCAACCGGCCTTCCACGGTGAGTTCGGCAAGCGCTTGCCGCACCGTCGTGCGCGACACGTCGAACTCCGCCGCCAGCGACCGCTCCGTCGGGATCGGCGACCCCGGTGGCAGCGCGCGCAGGAGGTCGAGCAGGTGCCGCTTGAGTCCCCAGTACTTCGGCTCGCGCTGCGCGCGGGTCCTGGCGTCCACGCCAGTCGCAGGGCTCGTCTCGAGCATGCCTTCCTCCTCGCCCCTTGCCACCATCCGACAATGCCGGCGCTCCCGGACACAGGATGCCTTGTCCTCGTCGGATCGTGCGCCCGAACCCCCGACAAGACCCGGGAAATTGGTCCGATGACTTTGCAACGGTCCAGCAACGGCCTTGACATGCCCTGTGGTGAGGCACACTCTAGGCCGCATTGGTCTACACCACTTTGGCGTTCCGGTCGTCGCGATCGGGGCATGGGGAAAGGGCGCACAACGTGAAGGGCTGGAGAGGACTGGCCGTAGGTGCCGCCGCACTCGCGGTGGCCGTGGCCGGATGTGGCACCAAGGCCGACAGCGGCAGCGGCGACTCCGGTGAACCCAAGACGCTGACGGTCTGGTTGATGGACGGCTCGGCGCCGACCACCCTGACCGACGCGCTGCACAAGGAGTTCCAGGACTCGCACCCCGGCGTCACCGTCAAGTACGAGATCCAGAAGTGGAACGGCATCCAGGAGAAGCTGACCACCGCTCTGACCAGCAACAACCCGCCGGACGTCATCGAGCTGGGCAACACCCAGACGGCGAAGTTCGCGGCCGAGGAGACGCTGCTCGACCTGAGCGACAAGGCGGGCGAGCTGAACGGCGACCAGTGGCTCGGCGGCCTCAAGGACTCGCTGACCTGGGACGGCAAGCAGTACGGCCTGCCGTTCTACGCCGCGAACCGCACGGTCATCTACCGGACCGACCTGTTCGAGGCCGCGGGCGTCACCGCCGCGCCGAAGTCGCGTGACGAGTGGGTCTCGGCGATCGAGAAGCTGAAGGCCGCCAACGCGGCCGACCCGGACTTCCAGCCCCTCTACCTGCCCGGCCAGTCGTGGTACGTGCTGCTGTCGTTCATCTGGGACGAGGGCGGCGACGTCGCCAAGCCGCAGGGCTCAGCCTGGGCCGGCGCGCTCGACACCCCGGAGGCCAAGGCCGGCCTCGAGTTCTACAAGAAGCTGGTCGACGTCTCCGGCACCAAGGCGCCGAAGGACGCCGACGAGGCCACGCCGCAGCAGATGGAGGTCTTCGGCACCGGCAAGATCGGCATGATGATCGGCCTGCCGTGGGAGCTGGCGGGCGCCGTCAAGGCCAACCCGGACCTGAAGGACAAGACCGCGGCGTTCCCGATCCCGTCCAAGACCGCGGGCAAGACCGCCCCGGTGTTCCTCGGCGGCTCGAACCTCGCCATCCCGGCCGGCAGCAAGAACAGCGACCTGGCCACCGAGTACCTGAAGCTGCTCAGCTCGGCGAAGTACCAGGACATGCTGGCCGAGGGCGGCGCGGTGCCGGGCACCTCGACCGACACCTCGAAGCTCGCCACCACCCCGATCGGCAAGGCGCTGGCCGAGTCCGCCCCGAACGGCAAGGTCACCCCGACCACGCCGTCGTGGGCCGCGGTCGAGGCGGGCCAGAACCCGCTGAAGGACATGCTGACCGCGTACCTGACCGGCGCGAAGCCGCTCGACGCGGCCACGTCCGACGCCAACGCCGCGCTGTCGAAGACGCTGGGCGGATGACGATCGCATGACGGCCGTGCACACGACCGACGCCGCGGTGCCGACGAACTCCTCGTCGGCACCGCGGCGTGCCGCACCGGACGGCGCGCCGCGCCGTCGGGGCAGCGCCTTCGACCGGGTGCTGCCCTACCTGCTGCTGGCCCCCGCCGTGGTGGCCATCCTCTGGCTGATCGGTTGGCCCGTCCTGTCCGTGCTGGTCACCAGCTTCCGCGAGCTGAACCTGCGCGAGCTGACCCGCGGCGAGGTCGTGTGGGTCGGTCTGGACAACTACGCGGAGATCCTCGGCGACCCGGAGTTCTGGGTCATCGCGGTGCGCTCGGTGGTGTTCACCGCGCTCGTCGTGGTCGTGTCGGTCCTCGCGGGCCTGCTGATCGCGCTGCTGATGCGGCAGACCGGCACCGCCGTGCGGATCGTGCTGCAGGTCGCGATGCTGCTGGCGTGGGCGATGCCGCTGCTCGCGGCCACCACGGTCTACCAGTGGATCTTCGACCAGCAGTACGGCATCCTCAACAAGACCCTGGTCAAGCTGGGTTTCGACGGGTTCGCCGGCTACTCGTGGTTCTCGACCGGCACCTCGACGCTGGCGGTGATCGGGCTGCTGATCGTGTGGCAGGCCGTGCCGTTCCTGGCGTTCTCGCTCTACGCCGGGGCCATCGGGATCCCGAAGGACCAGTACGAGGCGGCGGGCATCGACGGGGCGTCGGCGTGGCAGACGTTCCGCGCGGTGACGTGGCCGGAGCTGCGGCCGCTGCTGCTGATGGTGACGTTCCTGTCGCTGCTGTGGGACTTCAAGGTGTTCACGCAGGTCTGGGCGATGCGCAAGGGCGGCCCGGACGGCGGCAGCACCACGCTGCCCGTCTACCAGTACCTGGAGGGCATCTCCAAGAGCCACTTCGGCGTGGCCGCCGCGGTGTCCGTGGTGATGGTGGCGCTGCTCGCGCTGCTGACCTTCCAGTACCTGCGCAGGCTCATCCGATCCCAGGAGGGCGAGCTGTGACCGCGAAAAAGGTCTCCGCCAACGTCGTCGCGCTGGTCGTGGCGCTGTTCTTCGCGTTCCCGACCTACTGGATGGTGTCCACGGCGCTCAAGCCGCGCAAGGACCTGCTGTCCACCGGCTACGACCTGATCCCGTTCTCCGTGACGGGCTCGAACTTCGCCACCGCGTGGACGAAGCCCGGGTTCCTCAACGCGCTGGGCAACAGCCTGCTGGTGTCGTTGAGCGCGGTGCTGGCGGCGGTGGTGATCGGCGTGCTGGCGGCGGTCGCGCTGGCCCGGATGCGGTTCCGCGGCCGCAAGGGCTTCGTGATGCTGCTGCTGATCGCGCAGATGGCGCCGTTCGAGGCGCTGCTGATCCCGATGTTCCTCATGATGCGCGACCTCGACCTGCTGGACCGGCTGCCCGCGCTGGCGCTGATCTACTTCGCGGTGACGCTGCCGTTCTGCGCGTGGACGCTGCGCGGGTTCGTCAACGGCATCCCGCTGGAGCTGGAGGAGGCGGCGATGGTCGACGGCTGCGGCCGGTGGGGCGCGTTCCGCCGCGTCACGCTGCCGCTGCTCGGGCCGGGCCTGGTGGCCACGTCGGTGTTCGCGTTCGTGACCGCGTGGAACGAGTTCCTGTTCGCGCTGTCGCTCGTCAAGGACCAGACCAAGGAGACCCTGCCGGTGTGGCTGTCGGGGTTCCAGACGCAGTTCGGCACCGACTGGGGTGGCGCGATGGCCGCGTCCGCGCTGTTCACCCTGCCGGTGCTGGTGTTCTTCCTGATCGTGCAGCGCAAGATGGTCACCGGTGTCACCGCCGGTGCGGTGAAGGGGTAGGGCCGCATGTCGTTGCACCGGCTCGCGTCGGGTGTGCTGTTGCCGGGGTTCCACGGCGCCACCGCGCCGGACTGGCTGCTGGACCGCGTCGCCGACGGGCTGGGCGGTGTCGTGCTGTTCGGGCGGAACGTGGTGGACGACGCCCAGGTCACCGCGTTGAGCGCGCAGTTGCGGGGTGTGCGCGCCGACGTCGTGATCGGCATCGACGAGGAGGGCGGCGACGTCACCCGGCTCGACGCCGGCCGCGGGTCGGAGGTGCCGGGCAACCACGCGCTGGGCGCGGCGGACGACGTCGGGCTCACGCGGGCGGTGGCGGCGTCGATGGCGGCGCGGCTGGCGGCGTGCGGGGTGAGCCTGAACCTCGCGCCGTCGGCCGACCTCGTGCTGACGCTGGAGGACCCGGTGATCGGCGTGCGGTCGTTCGGGTCGGACCCGGTGGCGGCGGGCGCGCACGTGGCGGCGTTCGTGGAGGGCATGCAGGCGGTGGGCGTGGCCGCGTGCGCCAAGCACTTCCCCGGCCACGGCGCGTCCACGGTGGACTCGCACGCGGCGTTGCCGGTGCTGCCGCGGACGGTGGCGGAGCTGGCCGAGGTGGAGTTCGAGCCGTTCCGGGCGGCCGTGCGGGCGGGGGTGCGGTCGGTCATGACCGGGCACCTGGTCGTGCCGGAGTGGGGCGACGAGCCCGCCACGCTCAACCCGCGGGCGGTGCGCGTGCTGCGGGAGGAGCTGGGGTTCACCGGGGCGGTCATCACCGACGGCCTGGACATGAAGGCCGTGGGCGGCGACCTCGCGGAGGGGTCCGTGCGGGCGTTGGCGGCCGGCGTGGACGCGTTGTGCCTGGGCGGCGAGCCGCTGGACGACGACGGGCTGCGGTGGCTGGTCGACCGGATCGTGGCCGCCGTGGAGTCGGGCGCGCTGCCGGTGGCGCGGCTGGAGGAGGCGGCCCGGCGGACCGCCGCGCTGGGCGCGCCGGCGGCGGCCGTGGACGCGCACGACGCGGAGCTGGGCCTGGTCGCGGCACGGCGGGCGCTGGAGGTGCGCGGCACACTGGCGTTGTCCGGGCCGCCGGTGGTGGTGGACCTCGCGGTGGAGCCGTCGATCGCGGTCGGCGACGTGCCGTGGGGCCTGGGGCCGTACCTGGCGGAGCTGGTGCCGGGCACCGAGGTGGTGGCGTCCACGCCGGCGACGTCGGCCGAGGAGATCGCCGCGCGGGCGGCGGGTCGTCCGGTCGTCGTGGTGACGCGTGAGGCACACCGCCACCCGTGGGCTCGCGGGCTGGTGTCCTCACTCGCTACTATTGGTCTAGACCTTGTGCACGTCGAGACCGGCGTGCCGGGCCCTGACCTGGGCGCCGACGCCCGCGTGGACACCCACGGCGGCGCCCGGGTGTGCCTGCGGGCCGCGGCCGAGCGCCTCGCCGCCGCCCTCCAGACCTGAACCGACAGGGGAACCCCGATGACCGACCACCAGCCCGGCAGGCACATGGCGGCCGAGATCGGCCAGCAGCCCGGCATCTTCGCCGACCTCCACGCGCGGCGGGACGCCATCGCGGCGGTCGCCTCGGTGATCGCCGAGCGGCGGCCGCGGTTCGTGCTGCTGGCGGCGCGCGGGTCCAGCGACCACGCGGCGCTGTACGCCAAGTACCTGACCGAGGTGCTGCTGGAGCTGCCCGCCGGGCTGGTGTCGCCGTCCACGACCACGCTGTACGGCGCGCAACCCGACCTGCGGGACGTGCTGGTGGTCGCGGTGTCGCAGTCGGGCGGGTCGCCGGACCTGCTGGAGGTCACCGAGTCGGCGCGGGCGCGGGGCGCGCTCACGGTCGCGGTGACCAACACGGCGTCGTCGCCGCTGAACGGGGCGGCGGAGCTGTCGGTGGACGTCGGCGCGGGCGTGGAGCGCGCGGTGGCGGCCACCAAGACGTACTCGGCCACGCTGCTGGCGCTGTACCTGCTGGTGGACGCGATCCGGGGCGGTGACGGGTCGGCCGCGGCGCGGCTGGGCGAGCTGGCCCAGTCGACGCTGGACGGGTCGGAGGAGGCCGTGGCGGAGGCCGTGCGGCGGTACCGGTTCGTGGACCGGGTGCTGACGACCGGGCGCGGCTACTCGCTGCCGACGGCGTTGGAGTCGGCGTTGAAGCTGGCCGAGACGTCCTACCTGGCGGCGCGGGCGTACAGCGGGGCGGACCTGCTGCACGGGCCCGTGGCGGCGGTGGACGCGGAGACCGCGGTGCTGGCCGTGACGAGCGCGGGCAAGGGCGGTGACGCGCTGCGCGACGTGCTGGACGTGGTGCACGGGCGGGGCGCGGACGTGCTCGCGGTGGGTTCGGCGGCGGGCGGGGTGCCCGCCGCGCTGCGGATCCCGGTCGCGGAGACCGCCGAGGAGGTCGCCCCGATCCTGGAGATCCTGCCGGTCCAGCGCCTGGCCCACGGCCTCGCGCTGGCCCGCGGCGGCGACCCCGACAGCCCGCGCGGCCTGAACAAGGTCACCAAAACCCGCTGACCCCCGCGTGTCCTACCTCCGGGACGCGAGTGTCCTACCTCCGGAACGCGAGTGTCCTACGTTCGGAACGCGAGAGTCCTACGTTCGCGTCGCGCGTGTCGTACGTTCGCGTCGCGTGTGTCGTACGTTCGGGACACCCGAGTTCAACGCTCGGAACACGCGAAAGGCCCGAGGGGGTGCACCCCTCGGGCCTTTTCGTCGGTGCGGCTACTGGCCCGCGGCGGCCAGGCCGACCGGGGCGTCCTGGTACGCGGCGTCGAACACGACCTCGCCGTCGACCCAGACCTTGCGCGGCCGCAGGTCGTCGTCCCACCAGACGAGATCGGCCACGGCCCCGACCTCCAACCGGCCCAACGTCGGCTCGCCGATCACGTCGGCCGGGACGATGGTCGCCGACGCCAGGGCGTCCGCCGGGTCCACGCCCACCGACACGATGTTGCGCACGGCCCGGTCCAGGGTCAGCGCGCTGCCCGCGATCGTGCCCTCCGGCGACCGCGGCACGCCGTCCTCGGTCAGCAGCACGTCCGCGCCGCCGAGCTGGTACCGGCCGGGCGGCATGCCGGCGGCCGCCACGGCGTCCGTGACCAGCGCGACCCGGTGGCCGGCGGCGTTGAACACGAGCCGGCAGACGTCCGGGCCGACGTGCGCCAGGTCCGCGATCAGGCCCAACGTGAACCGGTCGTCCACCAGCGCCACGCCGGGCACGCCCGGCTCGCGGTGCCCCAGCGGGCGCTGCGCGTTGAACAGGTGCGTCACCATGCGCGCGCCCGCCTCGGCGGCCGCACGGGTCTGCTCGCCCGTCGCGTCGCTGTGCCCGACCGCGACCAGCACGCCCGCCGCCGCCAGCCTGCGCACGGCCTCCATGCCGCCCGGCTGCTCGGGCGCGAGCGTCACCATGCGCAGCGCGCGGCGCAGCACCTCGTCGTCCAGCAGCACGTCGATCTCGGCCGGCCCCGGCGGCACCATCAGCGCCGGGTCGTGCACGCCCGCGCGTTTCGGCGACAGGAACGGCCCCTCCAGGTGCACGCCCAGCGGCTTGGCGCCCGCGCCCTCCGGCAGGGTCGCCGACGCCGCCAGCACGGCGTGCGCCTGGCGCACGGCGACCGGCACCGGCGCGGTGATCAACGTCGGCAGGAACCGGGTCACCCCCGTTCGTGGGAGCGCTCTCGCGACCGCGGCCATGCCCTCGGGGTCCACCTCGGCGAAGTCGACGCCGACCGCCCCGTTGACCTGCACGTCCACCAGGCCCGGGGTGAGCAGGCCGTCGGTCAGCACCTCGGCGCCGTCGGGCGGTGAGCCCGCGACGACCTCCACGATCCGGCCTGCCCGCAACCTCAGGCTGACGGGACCGGTGATGGTCCGACCGAGCAGTGCTCGCGGAGCTGCGACAACCGTGTCCAAGGTCCCTCCTCAAATGGTCCAGACCATTATGGCCGGAAGTGGCGGACGCCGTCACGTGTGGTTATAAGATAACCGAATAGACTAGCGTTGGGTGAATGTTTCGCCGCACGGCGAGGGCTGCCGCGCGGCGTTCCGGCGTGGCCCATACTTGGCGTCAGACATCCGAGGTCTAGCTGACGAGTCGAGGACCGCCGTGGCAGTTACCGACGACGCGATCCTGCGCGTCAAGGAGATGATCGTCTCGGGCGAGCTGAAGCCGGGCGACCGGCTGCCGCGCGAGGCGGACCTCGCCGAGCGGCTCGGCCTGTCGCGGAACTCGCTGCGTGAGGCGGTCAAGGCGTTGTCGCTGGTCAGGGTGTTGGACGTGCGGCAGGGCGACGGGACGTACGTGTCCAGCCTGCGGGCCGACGACCTGCTCGGCGCGCTGTCGTTCGTGCTCGACCTGCACCGGGGCGAGGACTCCGTGCTGGAGGTCCTGCAGGTGCGGCGCATCCTCGAACCGGCCGCCGCGGCGATGGCGGCGCAGCGCGTCGGGGCCGAGGAGGTGGCGGCGTTGCGGGCGCTGTGCGACGCGGCCGAGTCGGCCCGGTCGGTGGAGGAGCTGGTCGAGCACGACCTGGCGTTCCACCGCGCCATCGCCCAGGGGTCGGGCAACGCCTACCTCGCCCGGCTGCTCGACACCCTCGCCGGCCCGACCGTGCGGGTGCGCATCTGGCGTGGCATCACGCAGGGCGGCGCGGTGGACCGGACCGTTGCCGAGCACCGCGCCATCGTCGACGCCCTGGCCGCCCACCAGCCCGAACTCGCCCGCTCGTGGTCGACGGTGCACGTGGCCGGGGTCGAGCAGTGGCTCTCCGACCTGGCCTGACCGTTCCGAGCGTGGAATTCGGGTGTCCTGGACGTAGGACTCACGCGACGCGAACGTACGACTCACGCGTCCTGAACGTAGGACTCACGCGACGCGAACGTAGGACACGCGCGTTCTGGGGGTAGGACACGCGGGGTTAGGGGCGGGGGCGCAGGCGCAGGCCGTGCATGCCGCCGTCGACGGCCAGGACGGTGCCGGTGGTGGAGCCGGACAGCGGGCCCGCCAGGTAGGCGATCGCGCCCGCGACCTCGTCCGCCGAGACCAGCCGCCCGTGCGGCTGCCGCGCCTCCAGGGCGGCCCGCTCGGCGGCCGGGTCCGGGGCGGAGTCGAGCAGCCGGCCGATCCACGGCGTGTCCGCCGTGCCGGGCGCGACCGCGTTCACCCGGATGCCCTCGCGCACGTGGTCCGCGGCCATGGCCCGCGTCAACGCGTGCACCGCCCCCTTGCTCGCCGAGTACAGCGCCCGCTGCGGCAACCCCGCCCACGCCGCGATGGAACCCGTGTTCACGATCGCCGCCGACGGCGAGCGCCGCAGGTGCGGCAGCGCGGCACGGGCCACCCGCGCCATGCCGAGCACGTTCACGTCCAGCACCCGCCGCCACTCCTCGTCCGGGTTCGCGGTCACGTCGCCCTGCGCGCCGACGCCCGCGTTGTTCACCAGCACGTCGAGCCGGCCGAACCGCCCGACCACCTCGTCCACCGCGGCCCGCACCGACGCGTCGTCGGTCACGTCCGCCCGGATCCCGTGCACCGGCGGGTCGACCCGCGGCTCCAGGTCGAGCGCCACCGCGGTCGCGCCCCGCGCCGCCAGCAGCCGCGCCGTCGCCAGGCCGATGCCCGACGCGCCGCCCGTCACCACCGCGACCAGTCCCTCGAACTCGCCCACCGCTCCTCCTCCAGCTCGCGTCCACCCGGACCGTCGGTCCGCCACGTCCCCCGCCGTCACCCGGCCGGAGGACCGTGAACCGGTTCGGGTCGCGGACCCGCCCGGCCACCGAGAAGATCATGTTCCGGCGGAGGCGGCCGTGGCGAGCGGCGGCACGGGTGACTCCCGCGGCCGGTCGGCGCCCCGGGTGCGCAGCGCTCCGCCGGCCCCCGTCCAGGGGTCCGATGATCCCCGTCCCCGAAGGGTCGCGATGAACCACCACCGCGCGGTGCGGGCCTCCGCCACCGCCGCCGCGCTGCTCGGCGCGCTCCTCGTCGGCAGCCCCGCGTCGGCCGACCCGCACGCCGAGCCGCTGCCGCCGAACCGCACGGACCACCGCACGGGCACGGGCTCGTCCGAACGGGTCGGCGCGGCCCTGGCGCGGGCCGAAGGTCCGATCACGGCGTTCGTCGAGCTGGCCACGATCCCGGCCGCCGAGGCGTACGGGGCGCAGAAGGCGCGCGGCGTGGGCGACCCGGTGGCGGCGGCCCGGTCGGCGCGGCTGCTCGCGGACGCGCAGGCGGACCGGGTGGTGCGGGCGTTGCTCGGCAGGGACGCGGGCGCGCGCCGCGTCGCGTCGACCCGCAACGCGGTGCCCGGCGTGGTGGTGACCGCCGACGCGGCGAGCCTGCGCGAGCTGGCCGCGCTGCCCGAGGTCAGGACCGTCCGGCCGACCGTGTCGAAGCACGTCGCCAACGCGGGCGCGGTCGGGCTGACGCGGGCCTCCCGGGTCTGGCAGGACACCGGCCGCCTCGGCGACGGGCTGCGCATCGGCATCGTGGACACCGGCGTCGACTACACGCACGCCGACTTCGGCGGCCCCGGCACCACCGCCGCCTACGAGGCCGTCGACCGCACCGCGCCGTGGACGCCGACCGCGAAGGTCGTCGGCGGCCACGACTTCGCGGGCGACGCCTACGACTCGGACCGGCCGGAGCACGCCGTGCCCGTGCCCGACCCGAACCCGATGGACTGCCACGGCCACGGCACGCACGTCGCCGGCACCGCCGCCGGGTACGGCGAGAACGCCGACGGCACCACGTTCGACGGCGACTACTCCGCGTTGACGCCCGAGGCGTTGACCGGCCTGGGGATCGGGCCCGGCGTCGCGCCGAAGGCGTCGCTGTACGCGTTGAAGGTGTTCGGCTGCACCGGCGCCACCGCGCTCGTCGGCCCCGCGCTGGACTGGGCGCTCGACCCGAACGGCGACGGCGACTTCGGCGACCGCCTCGACGTGGTCAACCTGTCGCTCGGCGGCGACTTCGGCGGCCAGGACGACCCGGACAGCCTGTTCGTGCGCAAGGTCGTGGAGCACGGCGTGGTCGTGGTCGCGTCCGCGGGCAACGGCGGGGACTTCTACGACGTCGGCGGGTCGCCCGCGAACACGCCCGAGGCGCTGGCCGTGGCCAACACGCGGGACGCGTTCTCGGTGCTCGACGGCGTCGAGGTCGGCGGCGAGGCCCGGCCCGGCCAGTACAGCCGCGACTACACCGGCTACCCCGCGCTGGACCTGGAGCGGCCGGTCGTGCCCGTGTCGGACCCGGCGAACCTCGACGGCTGCGCCCCGATCGCGGACGACCTCGCGGGCCGGTTCGTGTGGCTGGAGTGGGACGAGGACGACGCCACCCGCGCGTGCGGGTCGGCCGTGCGGACCGACAACGCCCAGGCGGCCGGCGCGGAGGGCGTGCTGCTCACCGCGACCGGCGGGACGTTCAAGGCGGCCATCGCGGGCAACGCGGGCATCCCGGTGTTCCAGTTCACCCGGGCCTCGACCGAGGCGGTGCGGCCCGCGCTGGCCGACGGCACGCTCCGGGTGCGGATGCTCGGCTCGCTGCGCTCGTCCGTGCCCACGATGACGCCGAACCTCGCCGACACGATGACGCCGACCTCGTCGCGCGGGTCGCGCGGCCGTTCGGCGGCCAAGCCGGACGTGGCCGCCCCCGGCGACACGATCGTGTCCGCGGACTTCGGCACCGGCACGGGGTCGCTGGGCATGGGCGGCACGTCGATGTCCGCGCCGCACGTGGCCGGCATCGCCGCGCTCGTGCGCGAGGCGCACCCGGAGTGGACGGTCGAGGAGGTCAAGGCGGCGATCATGAACACCGCGTCCGGCGAGGTGACCGACGGCGACGACCACACCACCGGCACGCCCGAAGCGCCCATGCGGGTCGGCGCGGGCCGGGTCGACGCGCTCGACGCGGTCGGCGTGGACCTGCTCGCGATGGTGGCCGACGACCCCGGCGTGGTGGGCGTGTCGTTCGGGCCGGTCGAGGCCGGGTCGCCGCTCACCGCGCGCAAGACGGTGAAGGTGGTCAACAAGTCGTCCCGGGTCCGGACCGCGGCGGTGCGCTACGAGGCGGCGACCACCGTGCCCGGCGCGGAGGTCGAGGTGTGGCCGCCGACGCTGGTCGTGCCGCCGGGCGGGACGCGCACGGTGGACGTGACGCTGACCGTCACGCCCGACCGGCTGCGGAAGGTGGCCGACCCGACGGTGGAGAAGCGGCACGCGGGCGTGGCGCGGCAGTTCCTGGCCGAGACGTCGGGACGGGTGCTGGTGCGGTCGGGCGACCTGGTCGTGCGGGTGCCGGTGTACGCCGCGCCGAAACCGGTCGCCGACGTGGAGGCGGTCGACCGGGGCGACGGCACGCTGGTGCTGGAGGGACGCGCGCTGGACCAGGGCGAGGGGGACGAGGCGTACCGGTCGCTGGTGAGCGCGGTCGAGCTGCACGGCTCCAGCCCCGAGCTGCCCGACTGCGCGGGCGACGTGCAGGCCGGGTGCGCCGTCACCGCGTCGGCCCGGGGTGGCGACCTGCGGCACGTCGGCGCGGCGGCGGCGGACGGGATGCTCGCGTTCGGCGTGGCGACCTGGCGGAACTGGGTGACGCTCGGCATCGCCACCAGCCCGGAGGTCCGGGTCGACACCGACCTCGACGGCGCGCACGACTACGTGGTGCAGGCGGTGAAGCCGACCTCGGGCGGCGTCGTGACGGCGGACGTGTGGCTCGCGCGGACCGTGCGGGTGGCCGACGGCGCGGTGGTGGACGAGCAGCCGCTGAACGGGCAGTACGGCGACGTCGACACGAACCTGATGGACAGCGACGTGGTCGTGCTGCCGGTGGCGTTGACCGCGTTGGGCATCGACCCGGCGGCGGGCTCCGCGCCCCTGGCGTACAGCGTCGTGACGACCGGGAACTACCCCGCGCCGGGGAACGCGGAGGAGGTCGTGGACCGGCTCGACGGGCTGCCGGCGTTCGACCCGCTGCGGCCGGGGCTCGCGGTCGAGGGCCCGGTGTCGTTCGTGGCGCGGGAGGGGGCGGTGCTGCGGGTGCGGCGCGGCGACGGTGCGGCGGCGGGCAGCCTGCTCCTGCTGCACCACCACAACGCGTCGGGCGACCGGGTCCAGGTGCTCGCTCCGCGCTGATCGCCGGTCACCGAGAGCCAGGTCCGGCTCAACCCGGTTGGGTGTGCCGGACCCGGTGCGTGCTGGGCATACTCGGGCGAATGGGTTTCGTGGTTGGTCTGGACGCGGGCGGCACCAGCACCCGCGCGCTGGTGCTCGACCTGGACGGCAGCCGCCTGGGCGCGGGCGTGGCGGGCGGGGCGAACCCCAACTCGCACCCGCCGGAGGTGGCCGCCGCGCACGTGCGGCAGGCGTTGACGGCGGCGTTGGACGGGTTGGACCCGGCGAAGGTCGAGTCCGGGGTGCTGGGCATGGCGGGGTCGAGCAAGCTGACCGACCCGGCGGTGGCGGCGTTGTTCGAGGCGGCGTGGAGCGGTGCGGGGCTGCGGTGCCCGCTGCGGGTGATCACGGACTGCGAGGCGGCGTTCGCGACCGGGACGGCGTCGCCCGACGGCACCGTGCTGGTGGCCGGGACGGGGTCGATCGCGGCCCGGATCGAGCACCACGAGCTGGTGTCGACGGCGGGCGGGTACGGGTGGCTGCTCGGTGACGAGGGGTCGGCGTTCTGGCTGGGCCGGGAGGCGGTGCGGGCGACGCTGGCCGCGTTGGAGCGGGACGGGCTGGACGAGATGACGACCGCGGTGCTGGCGCGTGCCGCGATCCCGGACCTGCCGCGCCGTGAGCGGTGGCGTCGGCTGATCACCGTGGCGAACGAGGCGGCTCCGATCGCGTTGGCCGCGTACGCGCCGCTCGTGACGGCGCACGCGACCGCGCCGTCGGCCGAGCGGATCGTCACGTCGGCCGTGCGCGTGCTGGCGGACCTGGCGGAGGCCGCGCGGCCGGCCGACGACCACGCGCCCGTCGTGCTGATGGGCAGCCTGGTCCACGCCAACCCCCTGGGCACGCGGCTGCGCGCCGAACTGGCCGCCCGCACCCGTGCGCCGATCCACGTCGCCACCGAGGGCGCGGCCGGCGCCGCCTGGCTGGCCGCCGTGAAGATCCTGGGCGACCGCGCCCCCCGCCCCACCTAACCCCCACGCGTGTCCTACACCGGGAACGCGCGTGTCCTACGTTCCGGTACCCCGAGTTGAACGCTCGGAACAGCGTCGGCTGCGGCGTTGCCCGGCGTCAGCCGTTCCGAATGGTCAACTCGGGTGTTCCCGACGTAGGACACGCGCGTTCCGGACGTAGGACACGCGCGGTTGGTCAGGGGGTTCGAGGGTGGCGGAGGCCCGGGTGGGTGGAGGGGAGGGTGCGGCGGAGGACCCACCAGCTCACGGCGACGCACGCGACCTGGAGCGGCCAGGTCAGGGCGGCGCGCATGATGCCCAGCAGGACGACCTCGCCGGCCAGCCACAGCGCGCCGAACACGAGGACGCGCAGCACGTACTGGCCCACCCACGGCCAGGACGCGTAGCGGTACGCGCGCAGCAGGTCCGGGTCACGCCGCCAGCGGAACTTCTGGCCCGTGAGCAGGCCCACCACGACGCCCAGCAACGGCCAGCGGACCACGATGGACGCCGCCCACACCAGCGCGGACGCGGCGTTCAGGAAGATCTGCAGCAGGAAGAAGTCCTCGGCGCGGCCGGTCTGCAGGGCGATGTACGCGGCCAGCACGACCAGGGCCACCGACACCAGGAGCGCCCGCGGCCGACCGCCGCGCAGCACCCGCACCACGCCCGCCACCACGCCCGTGCCGACGGCCGCCGCCGCTCCCACAGCCACGGAGTGCCCGCCCAGCAGCCACCCCAGCACGAACGCCAACGGCGGCAGCGAAGCGTCCAGCGCACCGCCCCGCCCGCCCAGCAGGGCCCCCAGCGACTCCTGACGCGTGTCGGTCATGCCTCCAGGGTGCCTTAGGTCAACCTAACCCAGGTAACGGACCCGTCTCGGCCCATTGACGCGCGTGAGCCCCGTCACTACCGTCGCCACGAAATCGTCTGGAAAGTTAACAGACAGGAGTGCCGATGCGAGCCGGGAGCCCGAGGCTGCTGCGCGAGATCAACGACCGCGCCGCCATCGAGGCGCTGCTCCGCAACGGCCCGCTGACCAGGGCCGAGCTGGAGGGCCTGATCGGACTGTCCAAACCGGCGACCGCCCAGCTCCTGACCCGCCTGGAGGAGGAGGGCACGGTCCTGCGCGACGGTCTGCGCGGCGGCGGACGCGGTCCGCGGGCGCAGCTGTGGACCGTCAACGGCGCGCTGGCCCACGTCGCCGCGATCGACCTCACCCCCGACGCGGTCGACATCGCCATCGCCGACATCTCCGGCACCACCCTGACCGAGCACCGCGCGCCCATGCCGAGGACCGACGTGCTGGACGCGTTCCACGGCGCGGTCACGAAGGCCGCCGCCCAGGCGGGCCTCACGCCCGACGCCCTGCACCACGTCGTCGTCGGCAGCCCCGGCGCGGTGGACCCGGCGACCGGCCGGCTCAACTACGCGCCCCACATGCCCGGCTGGGCGGACAAGGACATCCCCGAGGAGCTGGCCGCCCTCCTCGACACCTCCGTCACGGTCGAGAACGACGTCAACCTCGTGGCGCTGGAGGAGATGGTCGCCGGCCGGGCCGTCGGGGTGAAGGACTTCGTGCTGCTCTGGCCCGCGGACGCGGTGGGCGCGGCCGTCGTCGTCAACGGCGTGCTGCTGCGCGGCGCGACCGGCGGCGCGGGCGAGATCGACGCCATGCGGGTGCCCGACCACGCCCACGCCGACACGGGCACCGACCGCGCCGGCAGCCGGTACGGCGACCTGCTCGACAGCCCCGGCATCGCCCGCCTGGCCCGCGCGCACGGCGTGTCCGCGCGCACCGGGCAGGCCGCCGTGGAGAAGGCGCTCGGCGAGGGCCGCGCCGGTCGGGAGTTCCTGGTCGACCTGGCCCGCCGCATCGCGACCGGCGTGGCCAACGTGGTCGCCGTGCTCGACCCCGAGCTGGTGCTGCTGTCCGGCGGGATCGCGCAGGCCGGCGGCACGGCGCTGGCCGACCTCGTCGCGGCCGAGCTGCGCCGCCTGGTGGTGCCCCGCACCCCCGTCCAACTCGCCCTGGTGACCGGGAAGCCGGTGCGCTCCGGCGCGCTGCACGCCGCGCTGTCGGTCGTCAGGGAGCAGGTGTTCGGTCTGCCCGCCGCCACGACCGAACCGTTCCGCGGCCCGCGTCGCCAGGACGCGACCGCATCGGGCACGTCGAGATGAAGGAGAGCACATGCGCCGGTTCCACCGCGCAGCGTTGCTGGTCGTGGCCGCGGCGGTGTCCCTCACCGCTTGCGCGGCGGGCTCCGGCCGGACCACCGGGCAGTCCGGGCCCGCGGCGGCCCCGGGCCGGGACGACGCGTTCACCCTGACCGTCTGGAGCAACTTCTCCGGCCGCGAGCAGGCCGAGGTCACCAAGGCCCTGGAGAGCTTCAAGGCGAAGTTCCCCAACGCCGAGATCAGGCACGAGGGCAGCCAGGACGACGACAAGATCACCGCGGGCATCCGCGGCGGCAACCCGCCGGACGTGGCCCTGTCGTTCACCACCGACAACATCGGCCAGTTCTGCTCCAGCGGCTCGTTCCAGGACCTCAAGCCCTACGTCGAGCGGGACGGGGTGGACCTCGGGCAGATCACCGACGCGGTGCGCTCCTACACCGAGCACAAGGGCGTCCGCTGCGCGATGCCGCTGCTCAGCGACGTGTACGGGCTGTACTACAACAAGGACATGCTCGCCGAGGCGGGCATCACCGAGCCGCCGCGCACCACGGCCGAGCTGCTGGACTTCGCCAAGCGCACCACCAAGCGCGCCCCGGACGGCTCGATCGAGGTCGCGGGCTTCCTGCCCAGCATGCCGTTCTACGCGAACAACCCGCAGATCTGGGCCCCGCACTTCGGCGCGAAGTGGGAGGCCGCGAACGGCAAGTCGGGGCTCGCGAGCCCCGAGTGGGCCGAGATGCTGCGGTTCCAGAAGGAGCTGGTGGACTTCTACGGCTACGACGCGCTGGAGCGGTTCCGCGCGGGGCTGGGCCAGCAGTACTCCACCGACCACGCGTTCCACCGGCGCAAGATCGCCATGATGATCGACGGCGAGTACCGCACCGCGTTCCTGCGGGACCAGGCGCCGGACGTGCGGTTCGGCACCGCGCCGTTCCCGACGAGCAAGCCGGAGCTGTACGGCGCGGGCTTCACCGCCGGGACGATCATGGGCATCCCGAAGGGCGCGAAGAACCCCGGCGCGGCGTGGGAGCTGATCAAGCACATGTCGTTCGACACGGGGACGATCGTCGCCCTCGCCAACGGCATCAAGAACATCCCCAGCACGAAGGCCGCGCTGGCCGACCCGCGCCTGGAGGTGGACGAGAACTTCAGGACGTTCATCGACCTGGCGACCTCGGGCAAGCTCCAGGGCAACCCGGTCACGCCCATCGGCGACGCGCACATCAAGGCGATCGGCGACTTCGCCACGTCCTGGCAGGCGGGCAAGGTGCCCGACCTGATGGCGGGGCTGGCCGAGGTCGACCGGCAGATCGACGACCAGATCGCGAAGAGCGGCAAGTAGGGATGACGGCCACGCTGGAGCGCGTGGACGCGGCGCGGACCGCCCCGGCCAGGGGGCGGTCCCGCGCCCGCGCCCGTCACCGCCTGACCGTGCTGGCGTTCCTGGCGCCCGCGGGCCTGGGGTTCGCCCTGTTCTTCGGCTACCCGCTGGTCGCCACGATCGGGTTCTCGTTCACCCGGTACGACCTGATCAACCCGCCGGAGTGGGTCGGCTGGGAGAACTACGCCTACATGGTCTCCGACAAGCTGTTCCGCACGGCGGTCTACAACACGCTGTGGTTCGTCGTGGTGCTGACCGCGGCCCGCGTGGCGTTCGCGCTGGGCGTGGCGTCGGTGATCGCCCGGCTGAGGTCGGGCGTCGGGTTGGTGCGCACCCTGTGCTACCTGCCCTCGCTGGCCCCGCCGGTGGCCGCGACGCTGGTGTTCTTCCTGGTCCTGCGGCCGAACGAAGGACCGCTGGACGCGTTCCTCGGCTGGTTCGGCGTCGAGGGGCCGCTGTGGTTCGCCGACCCGGCGTGGGCCAAGCCGGGGATCGCGGCGGTGGTGCTGTGGGTGTCCGGCGACCTGATGATCATCATCCTGGCGGCGGTCCTGGACGTGCCGCGGGAGCGCTACGAGGCGGCCGAGCTGGACGGCGCGGGCCCGCTGCGGCGGTGGTGGCACATCACGCTGCCGACGATCTCGCCGGTGCTGGTGTTCGGCGTGGTGAACTCGATCATCCTGGCGCTGCAGCTGTTCACGCAGGCCGTGGTGGCCGGGTCGGCGGCCAGCGGGTCGGCCGACGTGACCGGGTCGACCAAGGTGCTGGGCTACCCGGAGAACTCGACGCTGACGTTCCCGATGTGGCTCTACACGCAGGGCTTCCGGTACTTCGACATGGGCTACGCGGCGGCGATG
This sequence comes from Actinosynnema sp. NPDC004786, assembly GCF_053601135.1. Taxonomy (NCBI): domain Bacteria; kingdom Bacillati; phylum Actinomycetota; class Actinomycetes; order Pseudonocardiales; family Pseudonocardiaceae; genus Actinosynnema; species Actinosynnema sp. NPDC004786. Next base: position 100,994 of record NZ_JBSGBG010000032.1, read on the forward strand.
GCGACGGTGCTGTTCGTGGTGTCGTTCGCGGCGACCGCGTTGCTGGTGCAGCGGATGCGCAAGGCCACGCACCAGGAGGAGTCGTGACGGCGACCGCGGCCGCGCGCCGGCCGGTCGACTGGCGCAGGGGCCTGGACTGGGTCGCGGTGCACAGCCTGGGGCTGGCGCTCGGGCTGATGTTCGCGCTGCCGGTGGTGTTCGTGTTCCTGACCGCGGTCATGTCGGACGACCAGGCGTTCACCGAGGACCTGTGGCCCCGCGAGTGGCACTGGGGGAACTTCGTCGAGGTGTTCGACAAGGCCCCGCTGCTGACCTACCTGGGCAACAGCCTGCTGTACTCGCTGCTGGCCACGGCCGGGATGCTGGTGTCGTCCATCCCGGCCGCGTACGCGTTGGCCAAGCTGCGGTGGCGCGGCCGGAACGTGGTGTTCCTGCTGGTGGTGGGCGCGATGATGCTGCCGCCGCAGGTGGTGGCCGTGCCGCTGTACGACACGTGGTCGAGCCTGGGGCTGACCGGGACGCTGTGGCCGCTGATCGTGCCGTACTTCCTGTTCGACGCGTTCAGCGTGTTCCTGCTGCGGCAGTTCATCCTGACCATTCCGCAGTCCTATGTGGACGCGGCCCGGGTGGACGGCTGCACGGAGTTCCAGGCGCTGCTGCGGGTCGTGGTGCCGATGGCGCGGCCGGGCATCGCGGCGACCGCGCTGTTCTGCTTCCTGTACACGTGGAACGACTACTTCGGACCGCTGCTCTACACCAGCGAGCGGCCGGACCGGTGGACGCTGTCGCTGGCGCTGTCCTCGTTCAAGGGCATGCACCACGTGCAGTGGAACCTGGCCATGGCCGTCACGTTGCTGATCATGCTCCCGGCGGTGGCGCTGTTCGCGTTCGCGCAGCGCTCCTTCGTCCGGGGCATCACGTTCACGGGGGTCAAGGGATGAAGCTCACCGTTGTCGGCGGCGGGTCGACGTACACGCCCGAGCTGGTCGACGGGATCGCGGGACGGCGGACCGACCTCGCCGTGGACGAGATCGCGCTGGTCGACCCGGACGCGGCGCGGCTGGAGGTGGTCGGCGCGTTCGCGCGCCGCCTGCTGGCGCACGCGGGCCACCCGGCCCGGGTGACGACCACCTCCGACCTGGACCGGGGCGTCGACGGGGCGGCCGCGGTGCTGGTGCAGCTCAGGGTGGGCGGCCAGGCGGCGCGGGCGTCGGACGAGACGTTCCCGCTCGCGTGCGACTGCGTCGGGCAGGAGACGACGGGCGCGGGCGGGCTGGCCAAGGCGCTGCGCACGGTGCCGGTCGTGCTGGACATCGCCCGGCGGGTGCGGGAGGTGGCGGGCGACGACACGTGGATCGTGAACTTCACCAACCCGGTGGGGATCGTGACCCGGGCGCTGCTGGCCGACGGCCACCGGGCGGTCGGCCTCTGCAACGTGGCGATCACGTTCCAGCGGTGGACGTCGGCGCTGCTCGGCGTGGAGCCGGAGTCGGTGCGGCTGGAGCACGTCGGGCTCAACCACCTGACGTGGGAGACGGGCGTGTTCGTCGACGGCGTGGACCGGCTGCCCGAGCTGCTGGACCGGCACGCCGACGCGCTGGCCGGGCACATCGGCCTGCCCGCGTCGCTGATGCGGCGGTTGGGGATGGTGCCGTCGTACTACCTGAAGTACTTCTACGAGCACGACGAAGTGGTGCGGCGGCAGAAGACCGAGCCGCCGCGGGCCGAGGTGGTGGCCGGGGTGGAGAAGGAGCTGCTGGACCTGTACGCCGACGTGGGCGTCGTGACGAAGCCGGCGCAGCTCGCGCAGCGCGGTGGCGCGTACTACTCGGAGGCGGCCGTGCAGCTGGTGCACGCGTTGACCGGGGGCGCGGGGGCGGAGCAGCACGTGGTGAACGTGCGCAACGGCGGCACGCTGCCGTTCCTGCCGGCGGACGCGGTGATCGAGGCGCCGGCGGTGGTGGACGGCGGCGGCGCGACACCGCTGCCCGTGCCGCCCGTGCCGGCGTCGGTGTCCGGGCTGATCGCGCACGTGACGGCGTACGAGCACCTGGCGTTGGAGGCTGCGGTGCGCGGCGGGCGCGACCGGGTGGCCGACGCGTTGCTCGCCCACCCGCTGGTCGGGCAGCACGCGGTCGCCGAACGGCTGGCCGACGAGCTGGTGGCGCGCAACGCGGACTTCCTGCCGTGGGCGAAGGGGACGGTGTGACGGACCGGGTGCTCGCCGTGGATGGCGGGAACAGCAAGACGGCCATGGCGCTGGTCGACGTGGACGGCCGGGTGCTCGCGCAGGTGCGCGGGCCCGGCGCGTCCGCGCAGAACGTGGGGCTGGCGCGGAGCCTGGAGGTGTTCGACGGGCTGGTGCGCGACCTCGCGCGGCGGGCCGGGCTGGCCGCCGACGAGCCGGTCGCCGCGCACACCGCCGCGTACCTGGCCGGCGCGGACCTGCCCCGGGAGGAGGACGACCTGCGCGCGGCCATCGAGGCGCGGGGGTGGTCGGCCACGACCGTCGTCGGCAACGACACGTTCGCGCTGCTCCGGGCGGGCACGTCCGACGGGATCGGGGTGGCCGTGGTGTGCGGCGCGGGGATCAACTGCGTGGCGGTCGCGCCGGACGGGCGCACGCACCGGTTCCCGGCGCTGGGGCGGATCTCGGGCGACTGGGGCGGCGGCGGGCAGGTCGGGTCGGAGGCGTTGTGGCTCGCGGTGCGGGCCGAGGACGGGCGGGGCGAGCCGACGGCGTTGCTGGACGCGGTGCGCGCGCACTACGGCACGGCGACGGTGGCGGAGGCGGTCGAGCGGCTGCACCTCGGGCTGGTCGAGTTCGACCCGCACCCGCTGTGCCCGCTGCTGTTCCAGGTCGCGGCGGGCGGTGACGCGGTGGCGCGGTCGGTGGTGGACCGGCTCGTGGAGGAGGTGGTGCTCCTGGCGCGGGTGTCGCTGACGCGGTTGGGGCTGCTGGCCGAGCCGGTGGACGTGGTGCTCGGCGGCGGTGTGCTGACCGGGACGGGCGGGGTGGTGGTCGACGCGGTCGCGGCACGGCTGCGGGAGTCCGCACCCGCGGCGCGGGTGCGGGTGGTGGACGTGCCGCCGGTGGTGGGGGCGGCGTTGCTGGGGTTGGACGCGGTGGGCGCGGCGGCGGGGGCGGAGGCGCGGTTGCGGGGCGAGTGGGTGGCGGCGGTGGGGTGAGGGGGCGCGACGGTGGGGTGAGGCGTCGGCGACGGTGGGTGAGGGGGGAGGCGGTGGGGTGAGGGGGCGGAGGCGGGTTTCCGGGTGGCGTTGGTTTCGGTGAGGGGGTGGAGTGATCTGTGCCGCACCCGGCGGGGTGAAAGGCGGTGAATCACCCATTGCCGACACTGGTTCACACCACCGAGTGACACCTTGGTAACAGCGTCGCCAACCGACGGTGGCGTAGGGCGGAGTTGGCGTTGCATGCTGTCGTGCGCGGTCATGGGGGTGCCGCGTGGAGCGGAGGTAACGCATGGAGGGGCTGGACAGTTTCGTCGCGGTGGGGGACAGCTTCACCGAGGGCATGGACGACCCGGCGCCGAACGGCACCTACGTGGGGTGGGCGGACCGGCTGGCGGCGATGGTCTCGCAGCGGCAGAGCGGCTTCCGGTACGCCAACCTCGCGATCCGGGGCAAGATGCTCCAGGAGATCGTGGACGAGCAGGTGCCGCTCGCGGTGTCGCTCAGGCCGAAGCTCGTGACGCTGTGCGGTGGCGGCAACGACATCCTGGTGCCCGGCAGCGACCCGGACGCGTTGGCCGAGGTGTACGAGATCGCGGTGGCCGACCTGCGGGCGGCCGGCGCGGAGGTGCTCATCTTCACCGGGTTCGACCCGAAGCACACGCCGCTGCTGCGGTCGTTGCGCGGGAAGATCGCGATCTACAACAGCCACCTGTGGGCGGTGGCGGACCGGTACCACTGCAAGGTGGTCGACCTGTGGTCGATGACCGTGCTGCACGACCGGCGCGCGTGGAGCGAGGATCGGTTGCACCTGTCGCCCGAGGGGCACCGGCGGGTGGCGTTGCGGGCGGCCCAGGTGTTGGGGTTCGAGACGGAGGAGGCGTGGAACACCCCGTGGCCACCGTTGGCCGGTGAGGATTGGATGACGCAGCGGCGGCACGACCTGAAGTGGGCGCGGGAGCACGTGGTGCCGTGGATCGGGCGGCAGCTGCGCGGGGAGTCGATGGGGGACGGATTGCGGCCCAAGCGGCCGGAGTTGTTGCCGGTTTGCGAGTGAGGTTGGTCCGGGTTCGGGGGGCCGGGGTTCGGGGTGGTGACTCGGTGGTGCGGTCCGGCTCGATTTGACATGGGGCCCTTACGGGTACCCGGGGCAGGCCAAAGCCGGCAGGCCCGGCGGGGAAGAGCGTCCCGCCAGGCCTGCCGGCTT
>NZ_JBSGBG010000033.1:0-60919 GCF_053601135.1 Actinosynnema sp. NPDC004786
CGTGGTGGTGGGCGCGGTCGCGATGGCGGTGATCGCGTTCCTGCTGTTCCCCATGGTGGACAGCGGGAACGCGGCGTTGTTGACAGCGCCCAGGTCTGCGCCTCGACGTCACGCCCGAACAGGTGCTCGGGCGCGCTCGTCTCCAGGGTGAACCCGGCCCTCTCGTAGAGGTGCCGCGAGGCCGCCAGCCCCGCCACGGTCCACAGCACCACCCGCTCGTACCCGGCGCGGCGGGCGAAGGCGAGGCACTCGTCCACCAGCCGCCCGCCGATGCCCAGGCCGCGCGCGGCGGGCTCGACCAGCAGCAGGCGCAGCTTGGCGGTGCGGTCGTCCACCCGCACGCAGAAGACCGATCCGACCGGCTCGCCGTCGACCTCGGCGATCCACGCCGCCTCGCGGTCGGGCAGGTGGCGCTCCCCGAACTCGCCCGCGACCCGCGCCACCAGCGCCTCGAAGGTCCGGTCGAACCCGCACTCCTCCGCGTACCGCACGCCGTGGCGGTTCACCACCCACCCCAGGTCGCCGGGCCGCAACGGCCGCAGCAGGTACGCCCGGGGCGCGCCCGTGAGCAGCCGTTCCACCTTCCGCATGGACGCCACCAGCGCGTCCCGGTCCGAGGGCGGCACGCCGTCGAGCAGCTTGCCGATCTCGACGTCGGAACGGGCGTTCAACTCGGCGAACACCGACTCGCCGCGCGGGGTGAGGGCGACGACGTGGCGGCGCTGGTCGCGCTCGGCCGGCGTGCGGGTGACCAGGCCGTCGCGGTCGAAGGCGGTCAGGATGCGGCTGAGGTAGCCGGCGTCCAGGCCCAGCGCGGCGCGCAGGTCGGGGACCTCGCACGGCCCCGAGGCCAGCTCGAACAGCACCCGGGCCTCGGTCACCGAGTAGGGCGAGTCCAGGTAGCCGCGGTCCAGCAGGCCGATCACGCGGGTGTAGAAGCGGGTGAACCCGCGGACGTCCGCGACCGTCATCGTTGACTCCCTCAACAGAACCGTTGACGGAGTCAACCTATCCTCGGGGTCGGTAGACGGCCAGGGCGGCCGGCCGGGACCGGAACTCGAAGACCGCGCCGGTCGGCCCCACCTCGCCGTCCGTCGCGATCGCCACCTCGCCGTCGCGCAGCCGCACGTCCAGCCACCGCGTCTCCAGGTGCCGGTAGGTGCGGCTGCGGTGCAGGGACCCGAGCAGCGCGCCGAGGAAGAACCGGGCCCGCGAGAACCGGGTGTCGGCGCGGATGTACCGCACGTCCATCAGGCCCGCGTCGAGGGCCGGCCGCATGGTCGGCGCGAAGCCCTTCGGCCGGTACGGGCCGTTGCCGACGAACAGCATCCACACCAGGTGCGGCTCGCCGTTCAGCTCCACCCGCAGCGGCCGGGACGTGCGCAGCACGCGGGCCAGCGCGATCGCCGCCGCGGGCCACTTGCCCCACCGGTCCTGGAGCTGCTCGCGCAGCCGCACCATGTCCGGGTAGCCGCCGAGGCTCGCGGTGTTGACGAACCAGCGCGGCCCGGAGCCGTCCACCGACACCGCGGCCAGGTCGACCAGCACGGCGTCGCCGTCCGCGACGGCCCGCGCGGTGTCCGCCAGGCCCCGCACGCCCACGTCGCGGGCGAAGTGGTTCAGCGTCCCGGCGGGCACCAGGGCCAGCGGCAGCCGGTTCGCCGCCGCCAGCGCCGCGACCGCGGCCACCGACCCGTCACCGCCCGCCACCCCCAGCGCACGCGGAGCGTGATCGGCGATCACCGTGTCGAGATCCTCGATTCCCACGATCGTGGCCTTGGGCCAGGTGCGCAGCAGATCCTCGGTCGGGTCGTCCGCGCCCAGCCCGGCGCTGGGGTTCACCACGACCACCAGCCCCTCGCCGTCGACCAGGGCGTCCGCCGCGTGGTGCTCGCGCGCCGACGCGGGCTCGGTGCGCCCCAGCGGCCACCAACGCCTGGTCAGCAGGGCCGCGCCCGCCCCGATCGCGGCGCCCGCGGCCACGTCGGACGGCCAGTGCACGCCCGTGTGCACCCGCGAGTACGCCACCGCCGCCGCGACCGGCGCGACCGCCGCCGCCAGCGCGGGCGACTCCATCGCCACCGCCGTGGTGAACGCCGCCGCCGACGCCGCGTGACCGGACGGGAACGACGACGACGTGGGCCGACGGGTCAGCCGCCGGGGCACGAGCAGCAGGTCGGCGGCGGGCCGGCGGCGCGGGAACAGGCGCTTGGCCACGAGGCTCGCGGTGAAGCTCGCGCCGCCGATCGCGGCCACCCCGCGCAGCGCCGCGCGCCTGGTCACGCCCTTGCGCACGGCCAGCACGGCGGCGATCACGAGCCACAACGCGCTGTGGTTGGCGGCCCGGGACAATCGCTTCAAACCGGCGTCCACCGGTGAGGCGCGCAGCGCCGCGGAACGGCTCATCAGGGTCATGTCCAGGCGGTTCACTCGTCGGAGCACATGAGAACGTTATCCGCGAAAACGGCGTGACGCCCGATTGGATCACTGAGGAAAGCTCCGAATGCGCCTACTGTTGAGGGATGCAGCGGCGGATCTTCGGCATTGAGACTGAGTTCGGGGTGACCTGCACCTTCCACGGGCAGCGCAGGCTGTCCCCGGATGAGGTCGCGCGTTATCTGTTCCGCCGGGTCGTCTCGTGGGGACGCTCGTCGAACGTCTTCCTGCGCAACGGCTCTCGGCTCTACCTGGACGTGGGCTCGCACCCCGAGTACGCCACGGCGGAATGCGACGACCTCGCCCAGCTCGTCACGCATGACAAGGCTGGTGAGCGGATCCTCGAGGACCTGCTCGTCGACGCCGAGCGCAGGCTCGCCGACGAGGGCATCGGGGGAGACATCTTCCTGTTCAAGAACAACACCGACTCCGCGGGCAACTCCTACGGTTGCCACGAGAACTACCTGGTCGCGCGGGCGGGGGAGTTCTCCCGCATCGCCGACGTCCTGCTGCCGTTCCTGGTGACCAGGCAGCTCATCTGCGGCGCGGGCAAGGTGCTCCAGACGCCGCGCGGAGCGGTCTACTGCCTGTCGCAGCGGGCCGAGCACATCTGGGAGGGCGTGTCCAGCGCCACCACCCGGTCCCGGCCGATCATCAACACCCGCGACGAGCCGCACGCCGACGCCGAGCGCTACCGCAGGCTCCACGTCATCGTCGGCGACTCGAACATGTCCGAGGTGACCACGCTGCTCAAGGTGGGCAGCGCCAACCTCGTGCTGGAGATGATCGAGCAGGGCGTGCAGTTCCGCGACTTCAGCCTGGACAACCCGATCCGCGCCATCCGCGAGATCAGCCACGACCTCACCGGCAGGCGCACCGTGCGGCTGGCGGGCGGCAAGGAGGCGTCGGCGCTGGACATCCAGCGGGAGTACTACGAGCGCGCGGTGGAGCACGTGGCCAAGCGCGCGCCGGACCCCATGGCGGAGCGGGTGCTGGAGCTGTGGGGCCGCACGTTGGACGCGGTCGAGTCCGAGGACCTGTCCAAGATCGACCGCGAGATCGACTGGGCCATCAAGTACCGGCTGATGGAGCGCTACCAGGCCAAGCACGGCATGGACCTGTCCAACCCGCGCATCGCCCAGCTCGACCTCGCCTACCACGACATCCGGCGCGGCCGGGGCATCTTCGACCTGCTCCAGCGCAAGGACCAGGTCGAGCGGGTCACCGACGACGGCGAGATCGAGGCCGCCAAGGACACCCCGCCGCAGACCACGCGGGCCAAGCTGCGCGGCGACTTCATCGCCGCCGCGCAGGCCGCGGGCCGCGACTTCACCGTCGACTGGGTGCACCTGAAGCTCAACGACCAGGCGCAGCGCACCGTGCTGTGCAAGGACCCGTTCCGCGCCGTGGACGAGCGCGTGGAGCGGCTCATCTCCTCGCTGTAGGGCGAGCGGCGGACCCCGGGCCGAGGGCGGCCCGGGGTTTCCCCGGCCCGATTGACAAAACAGTTTTTTACGTACAGGATGATTTTTGCGATGAGAGACGTCCTGTACCTGGAGCAGATCGAGCAGGCCGAGGCGCTGCTCAAGCCGCAGCGCATCGAGGTGCTGCGGCAGTTGGCCGAGCCGAAGTCGTGCACCGAGGTGGCCGCCGCGCTCGACCAGACCCCGCAGCGGGTCTACTACCACGTGAAACGCCTGGTCGAAGCCGGTCTGGTGACCCGCGTGGACGAGCGGCGGGTGCGCGGCATCACCGAGGGCGTGTACCAGGCCGGCGCGCGGTCGTACTGGCTGTCGCCCGCGCTGGTCGGCCGGCTCGGGCTGCGCCGCGCGCAGGACGAGCTGAGCCTGGGTTACCTGCTGGACCTGGTGGAACGGGTCCAGGCGGACATCGCGGGCCTGGACCGCACCAGGCCCGAGCTGCCGTCGCTGGGGGTGTCGGGCGAGATCCGGGTCCGCCCCGACCAGCGGCAGCGGTTCTTCGACGAGCTGAGGACGACCCTGCAGGACCTGTTCAGCCGCTACGGCGGCGCGGAGGGCGACGCCTTCCGCCTGGCCGTGGCGTGCTACCCGAAGGAGGAGGAGACCGATGAGTGAGACCGTGGTCCTTCGCGCCCGCACCACCGCGCCCGTCGACCGGGTGCGCCGGGCCGTGACCGACGCCGCCGAGCTGCGCGCGTGGCTGGCCGAGCACGCGGCCGTGGAGCTGCCCGACCGGTTCGAGTTCTGGGGCCGCCACACCCCGGAGGGCGACGCGCCGCACCAGGTCCTGCGGCACGTGGACGAGCACTCGCTGCGGTTCGACTGGCACGTGGGCGGCGAGGACACCTCGGTCGCGATCGGCTGGTCCGCGACCGACGACGGCACCGTGGTCACGCTGTCGCAGAGCCACTTCCCCGGCTGGGAGGCGGCCGTCGCCGAGGTCGGCGTGCTCGGCTACCTCTACACCTACTGGTGCCTGGCGCTGGCCAACCTGGTCGACCACCTCGAAGGCCGCCCGCTCACCCCGAAGGTCGACTTCACCACGGTCGAGATGCGCGGCGAGGTGCTCATCGACGCGCCGGTCGCCGCGGTCGCCCGGTCCCTGGTCGACGCCGAGCAGTACTCCCGCTGGTTCGGCGCGAAGATCGACATCGAGGCGTGGGAGGGTGGCCGGGTCGCCATGGGCGGCTTCGACGCGAACCCGCAGCCCGCGAAGGTGGTCGACTTCGAACCCGACCGGCGCATGGGCATCGACTGGGGCGGCATGGTGTCGACCTGGGAGCTGGCCGAGTCCGGCGGCGGCACCCGGCTGACGTTCGTGCAGAGCGGGTTCGACACCGGCCGGCCGCCGTACGGGGCGTGGGCGGGCTGGCTGTCGGGCGTGGCCGAGCTGCGCCGCTACCACGAGCTGCCCGACTGGCGGCCGATCTGGCTGCGGCCGGACGTGCCCGGCCTGCCCGACGGCGTGCTCACCGGGAGCTGAGGCGGATCAGCTTCAGCTCCACGGCGGTCCGCACGGCCGCCGTCCGGGTGTCCACGCCCAGCTTCGCGAAGATCCGCACCAGGTGCGTCTTCACCGTCGCCTCGCTGATGAACAACGCCCTGGCGATCTCCCGGTTCGACAGGCCGCGGCCGAGGTGGTCGAGGATCTGCACCTCGCGGCGGGTGACGGCGGGCGCCTGCTCCGGCCGCAGCAGCCGGCGGGCGATGTCGGGCGACAGCACGGTCCGGCCCGCGGACGCCTGGCGGACCGCGGCCGCCAGCTCCTCGGGCGGGCAGTCCTTGAGCAGGTAGCCCGTCGCGCCCGCCTCGACCGCCCGCACCACGTCCGCGTCCGAGTCGTACGTGGTCAGCACCACGACCTGCGGCGGGTCCGGCAGCGCGCGGACGCGCCGGGTGGCCTCCACGCCGTCGATCCCCGCGCCCAGCCGCAGGTCCATCAGCACCACGTCCACGTCCCGCGTCGCGGCCAGCCGCACCGCGTCCTCGCCCGTGGCCGCCTCGGCGACCACCTCGAAGTCGCGGGCCAGCAGCCCGGCCAGGCCGAACCGGACCACCGGGTGGTCGTCCACCACCAGCACCCGCAGCCGCCCGGTCACGGCGTCGGCACGCTCACGGCCAGCGCCGTGCCCTCGCCCGGCGCGCTCTCCACCGTCATCGTGCCGCCCAGCTCGGCGACCCGGTCGCGGATCGCGTCCAGCCCGTAGCCGCGCCCCGGCTCGGGGCGGACCGCCGCCGGGTCGAACCCGCGGCCGTCGTCGCGCACGTCCAGCGTCACCGCGTCGCCCAGGTACGTCAGCGTGACCACGGCGGTGGTGGCGTCGGCGTGCTCCCGCACGTTGGCCAGCGCGCCCTGCGCGACCCGCAGCAACGCCACCTCCACCGGCACCGGCAGCGGGTACGGCTCGCCCTCCACCTCGACCCGGTCGCACAGGGCGCGCAACGCCCCGGTCAGCGTGCGGCCCTGCAACGGCGACAGGTCGCGGACGAACCGGCGCGCCTCGGCGAGGTTGTCCCTGGCCACCTCGCGGGCCCGGGCCGTGTCGCCCAGCTCCAGCAGCAGCACGATGCTGGACAGGCCCTGCGCCAGCGTGTCGTGGATGTCCCGCGCCAGCCGCTGCCGCTCCTCCAGCGCGCCCGCCCGGCGCAGCAGGCGGCGCCGGTCGAAGAACACCGCCGCGGTGATCACCGCGACCCCGACCGGGCCGAGCACCAGGCTCGGCTCCACCACGTCGGCCAACCGGACCTGCGCCGACACCACCGCGACCGTCAGCACGGCGGCCAGCGGGACCACCACCCGCGGCCGGAGCTGCCGCAGGCACTGGAAGAACAGCGGGATCGCGCACCAGCCGAAGCTCGGGGCCGCCCACGACACCACCAGCCACAGCGCCAGCACGGCCGGCAGCGCGGCCGTCCACCGCACGCCGAACGGGTAGGCCACGCCCAGCAGGACGGCCGTGACCAGCACGGCGGGCGCGACGCCGTGGTACGCGACGTACCGCGCCGCCGACGCCGTCAGCAGCACGTAGAAGCCCGCGTGCATCGCCCGGTGCAGCCACACGGGGCCGACCCTAGGCCAGGCCGCGGCGCGCGGGGTCAACCGATGGGTTGAACCCGGTTCAACCGGAACCACCAGGTCGCGGCGGCGCGGGGCGGCGAGGCTCGAACCCGGAAGGAACCGGACGAGGAGGGTGTGGCGATGCGCAGGACCACGATCGCGGTGCTGGTGGCGGTGTCCCTGGCGGGCGCCGGCGGGTACGCGGTGGCCGACCAGCAGCACGGGCGCAGCCGGGTCGCGGTGCGGACGGCGACGACCATCACCGTCGACGCCGCCGTGCGGGCGGCCCGGGCGGCGCTGGACGCGGCCGAGAAGGAGGGGCAGCGGGTCACCGTCGCCGTGGTGGACCGGGGCGGCGACGTGGTCGTGCTGCTGCACGGCGACGGCGCGGGGCCGCAGACGGAGGAGTCGGCGCGGCGCAAGGCGTTCACGTCGGTGTCGTTCAACGCGCCGACGTCGGAGCTGGCCGGGCGGGTGACCGGCGCGGGCGCGACGCTGCGGGACATCCCCGGCACGTTGTTCCTGGCCGGTGGCGTGCCCGTGGTGGCGGACGGCACGCCGGTCGCGGGCATCGGGGTCGGCGGCGCGCCCAGCGGGGACCTGGACGAGCGCTTCGCCCGGGCCGGCCTCACCGCGATCGGCGGCTGACCGGTCGGCGGCGGTCGGGAGCCGCGACCGGCCCCGACCGCCCCCGACCGACCCACCCCCACCGGCCTGACTCGGACTTCACCGCGCGACCGGACATCGGCTGATCAATCGTTTTCCCTGCTCAGGACATCGCAGAGCCACCTGACCCGGAATGCGGCACCCCTCGGCAATCGGCTGAATGGACCATTCACCCGCGTTCCGGACGGGGACGGCGTCATCCGGCGTTCGTCCGGGGTTAGGGTTCCGGTGTGGCCATCGCACGTGCCGAACGGCTCGTCAACCTGGTGCTGTGCCTGCTGTCGACCCGGCAGTACCTGACCGCCGAGCGCATCCGCGCCATCGTCCCCGGCTATGCCGACGCCCCGACGGACGAGGCGTTCTTCCGCATGTTCGAACGCGACAAGACAGAGCTGCGCGACCTCGGCGTGCCGCTGGAGACGGGCCGCAGCGCGGGCTTCGACGCGATCGACGGGTACCGCATCGCCCGCCGCGACTACGAGCTGGGCGACATCGACCTGGAGCCCGACGAGGCCGCCGCCGTGGCCCTGGCCGCCCGGCTGTGGGACTCGCCCCAGTTCACCGGCGCGGCCCACGGCGCGCTCATCAAGCTCCGCGCCGCGGGCGTGGACGTCGACCAGGACGTGCACGTGCCGGTCGAGCCGAAGGTCCGCACCACCGAACCGGCGTTCCCGCCGCTGCTCGCGGCCGTGCGGGAGGGGCGCGTGGTCGAGTTCGACTACCGCCGCCCGGCCCCGGTCGAGGTCCGCACCCGCACCGTCGAGCCGTGGGGCGTGGTCGCCTGGCGCGGCCGGTGGTACCTCGTCGGGCACGACCGCGACCGCGACGCGCCCCGCTGCTTCCGGCTGTCCCGGATCGTCGGCGACGTGCGCGCCCTGGGCAAACCGGGCGAGGTGCGGTCCCCCGAGCAGTTCGACCTGCTGTCGTTCGTGGTCCGCAACCAGCCCGCCGGCGACCAGGCGCCCGCCACGGCGCGCCTGTGGGTGGCCAAGGGGCGGGCGCAAGGGGTGCGCCGGCGGGCCCGCGTGCTGGGGGAGCGGACGTTCGACGGCGAGCCGGGCGACCTGCTGGAGATCGAGCTGCGGTTCCCCGACTCGGCGGCGACCTGGATCGCGGGCTTCGGCCCGGACGTGGTGGTGCTGGAGCCCGAGGTGCTGGCCAAGACGGTGCGGGAGAAGCTGCTGGGCGCGCTGCGCGGTGCGGGGGTGCGCGCGTGAACGCCGCCACCGACCGGCTGCCCCGGCTGCTCGCCCTGGTGCCCTACCTGCTGGCCCGCCCCGGCATCCCGATCGACGAGGTCGCCGCCGACTTCGAGGTCACGCCCAAGCAGATCCGCAAGGACCTCGAACTGCTGTGGATGTGCGGCCTGCCCGGCTACGGGCCGGGCGACCTGATCGACCTGTCGTTCGAGGGCGACACGGTGACCGTGACGTTCGACGCGGGCATGAGCAGGCCGCTGCGGCTGACCGCCGCGGAGGCGACGTCGCTGCTGGTGGCGCTGCGCGCGTTGGCCGAGACGCCCGGCGTCGCCGACCAGGCCGCGGTGCAGCGCGCGGTGGCCAAGATCGAGGCCGCGGTCGGGCAGGCGCAGCCCGCCGGCGTGGCCGTGGGCCTGGCCCTGCGCGAGGCCCCCGAGACCGCCCGCGTGCGCGACGCGGTGTCGGACGGCGTCCGCCGCGGTCGCGCCCTGCACCTGCGCTACTACACCCCGTCCCGGGACGAGGTCACCGAACGCGTCGTGGACCCGATGCGGATGCTGCTCGTGGACGGCCGCGGCTACCTGGAGGCGTGGTGCCGCGCGGCGGACGGCGTGCGGTTGTTCCGGCTCGACCGGATCGACGCGGTGGACGTGCTGGACGAGCCGGCCGCCCCGCCGCCCCACGCGACGCCCACCGACACCTCCGAGGGGCTGTTCCAGCCCGACCCGTCGCAGCGCACGGCCGTGCTGGTGCTCGAACCCGACGCCCGCTGGGTGGCCGAGTACTACCCGACGGACGGCCTGGTCGAGCTGCCCGAGGGCCGGGCCAGGGTGCTCATGCGGTACGCCGACACCGCCTGGATGGTCCGGCTGCTGCTCGGCCTGGGCGGCGAGGTGCACGTGGAGCAGCCGCCCGACCTGGTGGCGGAGGTGGCCCGGCAGGCGGAGGCGGCGTTGCGCCGGGCGGATCACCTCCCGGCAACCTAGGGCAAGTACGGTGGGTCCCGTGCCGTACTTGCCGATCCTGGTGTTGATCGTCCTCGGGGTGGTCGTGCTGGTCCTGACCGCGTTCCGGGTCATCGGGTCCTTGCGCCGCTTCCGCGCCGCCAGCAGTCTGGTGGGTGACAGGGTCGGCGACGGCGTCGGTCTGCTGCGGGCGCGGTTCGCCGCGCTCGGGGTGGCCGTCGCGCAACGGCGTCCGGATCACGCCCGCCAGGGCAAGCCCCGCGTACCATCGGTGGACCGGGGGAGACAGGAGGACAACGGTGCCTAACCTCGGACCTACCGAGCTGATCATCATCGCCGTGGTGATCATTCTGCTCTTCGGCGCGAAGAAGCTGCCCGACATGGCGCGCTCCCTCGGCCGTTCCGCGAAGATCCTCAAGGCCGAGACCAAGGGTCTGCGCAGCGACGACGAGCCGCAGCAGCAGGCCGCCCAGCAGACCGCCGTGCCGCAGCCCGCGCCGCAGCAGCTGCCGCCGGCCCAGCCGCAGGTGGTCCAGCAGCCGGTCGCCCAGCAGCCCGTCGTCCAGCCCCAGGTCGCGCAGCCCCAGGTGGCCCAGCCGCAGCCGGTGCAGCCGCAGGTGGCCCAGCCCGTCGAGCAGCCCGCGCAGAACAAGCAGAACACCAACTAAGCCGCGTCAACGAGAGCGTAAGGACGGTCCGCACGGTGGGGGCAAGTCCGGCCCGGTGGTGGGCCCAGCGCCGGGAACGCCGCAAGATCACGAGTCGTCGGGGCAACCCGGACGGCACCATGTCGTTGAAGGACCACCTCTACGACCTCCGGCACCGCCTGGGTCTGGCGCTGCTGTTCATCGTGCTCGGCGCGATCTTCGGCTTCATCTGGTGGGACGTGCGGTTCTTCGGCCTGCCGGACCTCGGGGCGATCGTGGTCGACCCGTACTGCGGGATCCCGGAGACCCAGCGGCTGACCCAGGCGGGGCAGGGCTGCCAGCTGCTCCAGACCAAGCCGTTCGAGGTCTTCATGATCCGGCTGAAGGTCGGCGCCGGCGCGGGCATGGCGCTGACCGCGCCGCTGTGGCTGTTCCAGGTGTGGCGGTTCATCTCGCCGGGCCTGTACGCCCGGGAGCGGCGGTTCGCCATCGTGTTCGTGGCGTGCGCGTCCGTGCTGTTCGTGGCGGGCGCCACGCTGGCGTTCTACGTCGTGCCGCAGGGCCTGGCGGTGCTGGTGAGCTTCGGTGACGAGCAGTTCATCACCGCGCTCACGGCGGGCGAGTACGTCAGCTTCGTCATGGCGCTGCTGCTGATCTTCGGCGTGAGCTTCGAGCTGCCGCTGATCGTGGTGATGCTCAACCAGGTCGGCGTGCTGAGCTACGAGAAGCTGAACAAGTGGCGGCGCGGCATCGTGTTCGGCCTGTTCGTCTTCGCCGCGTTCGCGACGCCGGGCACCGAGCCGATCTCGATGGTGGCCCTCGCGGTCGCGCTCGTGCTGCTGTTCGAGGTGGCCATCCAGATCGCCCGGGTGCACGACCGCCGGGTCGAGCGCCGGCGGAAGGCGGAGGGCCTGGACGAGCTGCCGGACGACGTGGCCGCGCCGTTCGACTACACGCCCTCGGTCGTGGAGGATCCGTCACCCGATCCGGTGCCGAGTTCGGGCACGCAGCCCACGCCGGAGCCTCCGGGGCGGGTGCGCTATGACGACGTCACCTGAACGGAACCGCTCGATCGGGTGAAGCCTTTGTAGGCTTCCCGACCATGTCGACGTCAACGCGGGCGGCCCTGCTGGTGTGCCCCGCCTCGGGCAAGGGCAGGGCCGCGCGCATGGCGGGCACCGTCGCCGAACGGCTGCGCGCCGTGGTCGACCGGCTCGACCTGCACGTGGGGGCGACCGCCGAAGGCACCGCCGAGGCCGCGCGCCGCGCCGTGGACGACGGCGTGGACGTGCTGGTGGTCCTCGGCGGCGACGGCGGCGCGCACCTCGCCGTGCAGGCGTGCGCCCAGTCGCCGACCGCGCTCGCCGTCGTGCCCGCCGGCACCGGCAACGACCTGGCCGGCGCCCTGGGCACCCACTCGGTGGACGACGTGGCCCTCGCCCTCGCCGGCGGCGCCCGTCGCACCCTCGACCTCGGGCGCGTGGAGGGCGGCCCCTGGTTCGCCACCGTGCTCTGCGCGGGCTTCGACTCCGCCGTCAACGAGCGCGCGAACGCGATGCGCTGGCCCGCCGGACCGCGCCGCTACGACCTGGCGATCCTGGCCGAGCTGGCCGCGCTGCGCCCCCGCCGGCTCACCGTCGAGACCGACGACGACGTGCTGGAACTGGACGCGCTGCTGATCGCGGTCGGCAACACCACCAGCTACGGCGGCGGCATCCCGGTGTGCCCCGACGCCGACGCGACCGACGGCCTGTTCGACCTCACCGTGGTGCGCGCCGCGCCGCGGCGCACCCTGCTGCGGATGCTGCCCACGCTGCGCACCGGGCGGCACGTCGACCACCCGGCCGTGCGCACCCTGCGCGCCCGGTCCGCGCGCCTGTCCGGGCCGCCCTGGACCGCCTACGCCGACGGCGAACGGCTGTCGGCCGTGCCGCTGACCACGACGTGCGTGCCGAACGCCCTCACCGCCGTCACCGGTGGTGGCTGAGCACGTCCCGCCTGCGCCACGACGCGTGCGGCTCGGACGTGCCGCGGTCCCACAGCCACCCGGCCACCGCCAACACCCCGTCGGCCGCGGCCAACGGCGTGTCGTGCGCCGACTCGACCGTCTCGATCTCGTGCCTGCCGCAGTCCCGGATCGCGTCGCAGCGGACCGAGATCTCGCCCTCCACCTGCCACGGCGGCGGCGGGGAGACCACGTCGCGGTGCGGGTCGCGCGGCAGCGACACGTGCACCCGGAACGCCACCTCGTCGATCTCGGCCAGCGCCGACAGCCCGGCGTAGGGCGCGCCGGGCAGGTGGTCGAACACCAGGCCGGTGCCCGGTCTGCCCAGCCGGACCGCCAGCCGCTCGACCCGCGCGCCCGCCCGCCGCAGCCGGTCCAGCACGGGGTCCACGTCGACCAGGTCCGGGAACACCCACCGGAGGTCGCCCTCCGCCAACGGAATCGCCTCCACGTCGGACGAGTGTGCCGCACCCCGAGTACCGGTGGTCTTTATAGCTTCAGTGTTGATTAAAAGAAGCTCGTCCGATCCCGGTGCGGATCTGAAGCGATTTTGTCGGCCCCGTGTGACAGCCTGGACAGGTGTCAAGCACTTCGCGGTCTCCCGCCGACTCGTACGCGGACTTCCGCCGCCGCGCCTCCCGGCCCAGGCTGGCCGACTTCCTGGGGGTCCTCTCCTTCGAACTCGACCCGTTCCAGCAACGCGCCTGCGAGGCGCTGGAGGACGGGCACGGCGTGCTGGTCTGCGCGCCCACCGGCGCCGGCAAGACCGTCGTCGGCGAGTTCGCCGTGCACCTCGCGCTGTCCGAGGGCAGCAAGTGCTTCTACACGACACCGATCAAGGCGCTGTCGAACCAGAAGTACGCCGACCTCGTCGCCCGCTACGGCGCCGGCAAGGTCGGCCTGCTCACCGGCGACACGTCGGTCAACGGCGACGCGCCCATCGTCGTCATGACCACCGAGGTGCTGCGCAACATGCTCTACGCCGGCTCCTCCACCCTCACCGGCCTCGCCTACGTGGTGATGGACGAGATCCACTACCTGGCCGACCGGTTCCGCGGCCCGGTGTGGGAGGAGGTGATCCTGCACCTGCCCGAGTCCGTCCGCCTCGTCGGCCTGTCCGCCACCGTCAGCAACGCCGAGGAGTTCGGCGAGTGGCTCGTCGAGGTGCGCGGCGACACCACCGTCGTCGTGGACGAGCACCGGCCCGTGCCGCTGTGGCAGCACATGCTCGCCGGCGGCCGCATGATGGACCTCTTCGCGGGCGACGGCCCCGACGGGCACAACCGCATCAACCCGCAACTGCTGCGCCACACCGACGACCTGTCCCGCTTCCACGTGCCGTGGAGCCGCGGCCGCAACAACAAGGACCAGCGCGGCCGGCCACCCCGCGGCTCCGGCTTCAAACCGCCGTCCCGCGTCGACATCGTGCAGCGGCTCGACGGCGCGGGCCTGCTGCCCGCCATCGACTTCGTCTTCAGCCGCGCCGGCTGCGACGCCGCCGTCACCCAGTGCGTCCGCGCCGGCCTGCGCCTCAACTCCGCCGACGAGGTCGAGCAGATCCGCGAGGTCATCGAGGAGAAGACCAAGGACCTCCCGCAGGGCGACCTCATGGTGCTCGGCTACTGGGAGTGGCGCGAGGCGCTGGAACGCGGCATCGCGAGCCACCACGCCGGCCTGCTGCCCGCGTTCAAGGAAACCGTCGAGGAGCTGTTCGTGCGCGGCCTGGTCAAGGTCGTGTTCGCCACCGAAACCCTCGCGCTCGGCATCAACATGCCCGCCCGCACCGTCGTGCTGGAGAAGCTCGTCAAGTACAACGGCGAAGCGCACGTCGACCTCACCCCCGGCGAGTACACCCAGCTCACCGGGCGCGCCGGGCGGCGCGGCATCGACGTCGAGGGCCACGCCGTCGTCGTGTGGCAGCCCGGCGTCGACCCCAAGGCCGTCGGCGGCCTCGCCTCCACCCGCACCTACCCGCTGCGGTCCTCGTTCCGGCCCGGCTACAACATGGCCGTCAACCTCGTCCACCAGCTCGGCGCGGCCGCCGCCCGCGACCTGCTGGAGCAGTCGTTCGCCCAGTTCCAGGCCGACCGGTCGGTGGTCGGCCTGGCCCGCCGCATCGAACGCAACCGCGAGGCGCTCCAGGGCTACGCCGAGGCCATGACGTGCCACCTCGGCGACTTCACCGAGTACGCCTCCCTGCGCCGCCGCGTCGCGGAGCGGGAGAAGGCGCTGGTCCGCCAGAACACCTCCGCCAAGCGCGCCGAGGCCGCCGCGTCGCTGGAACGGCTGCGCAAGGGCGACGTGATCGCCGTGCCGTCCGGCCGCCGGTCCGGGCTCGCCGTCGTGATCGACCCGGGCCTCGAACCGCTCGGCGAGGCCCGGCCGTTCGTCGTCACCGAGGACCGCTGGGCCGGGCGGCTGTCGTCGGCGGACTTCCCCGTCGCCGTCGAGGTGCTCGGCAAGATGCGCCTGCCCCGGCAGGTCGACACCCGGTCCCCGAAGTCCCGGCGCGACCTGGCCGCGTCGCTGCGCGCCACCGGCATCGTCGCGCCCGCCACCCGCCGGCGTCGGTCCAACGCCGACGACGACGCGGAACTGGCCACCCTGCGGCGGGCGTTGCGCGCACACCCGTGCCACGCCTGCGAGAAGCGCGAGGAGCACGCCCGCTGGGGCGAGCGCCACCACCGGCTGCTCGCCGAGACCGAGCAGGTGGAGCGCAAGGTCGCCGCCACCACCCACTCGCTGGCCCGCGAGTTCGACCGCATCCGCGGCCTGCTGCGCGAACGCGGCTACCTGCACGCCGAGGAGAGCGGCCCCGGCGAGGAGGTCACCGCCCACGGCAAGCGGCTCGCGCGGCTCTACAGCGAGTCCGACCTGCTGGCCGCCGAATGCCTGCGGCACGGCGTGTGGCGCGACCTCGACCCGGCCGAACTGGCCGCCGTCGTGTCCGCGCTGGTGTACGAGGCCCGGCGCGACGGCCCGCTGGAGACGCGGCTGCCGCCCGGCAAGGTGTCCGACGCGTTGACCGCCACCGCCCGGCTGTGGGCCGAGCTGGAGGACGACGAGCGCCGGCACCGGCTCGACCGCACCCGCCAGCCCGACCCGGGGTTCGCGTGGGCGGTGTACCGGTGGGCGCGCGGCGAGTCGCTGGAGAAGGTGCTGTCCGCCGCCGAGGAGAACGGCGCGGAGCTGGGCGCGGGCGACTTCGTCCGGTGGTGCCGCCAGGTGATCGACTTCCTGGACCAGATCCGGGACGTCGTCGGAGGGGGCGATCCGGTCGGCGCGGCCGCCCGGAAGGCGGTCGACGCGCTGCGCCGCGGGGTGGTGGCGATGGCCACCGTTTGACAAAGCTTTGCGGGGCGGGTGCGTACGGTGCGCACTCCTGTGGTTTGATCGCGCCCGCAAGCCGTGAACAGCTTGTCCAGACCGTTCCAGACCTACCGTCGGAGGCCGAGCATGACCAGTCCGTACGGACCGTCCGGAGGGAACGACCCGCAGCAGCAGTGGGGCCAGCAGCAACAGCCCTACGGCGGTGGGTACCCCGGCACGCCGTCGGGTGGTTTCCCCGCTCAGCAGCCCAACCCCTACGGGCAGCCTGACCCGTCGCAGCAGCAACAGCAGTGGGGTCAGCAGCAGCCGTACCCGCAGCAGTACCCCGGCGGATACGACCCGAACAACCCGCAGTCCAACCCGTACGGGCAGCCGCAGCAGAACCCGTACGGGCAGCCGGGGCAGTTCGGCCAGCCGGGCCAGCCGGGGCCGTACGGGCAGCAGCCGGGGCCGTACGGGCAGCCCGGCCAGTACGGCCAGCAGCCGCCGCAGAAGAAGTCGAGCGCGGTGCTGTGGGTCGTGGTGGCGCTGGTCGTGCTGGTGGTCGCCGCCGTCGGGATCACCGGTTTCGTCACGCCCGGGTTCTTCAACACCAAGGTGTTCGACCAGACGGCCGTGCAGAACGGTGTCGTCGGGGTGCTGAAGGACGACTACAAGATCTCCGACGTGGAGGGCGCGACGTGCCCCGCGGAGCAGGAGGTCAAGCCGAACACCACGTTCGAGTGCACGGTGAAGGTCGGCGGCAAGGACAAGAAGGTCAAGATCACGGTGAAGACCGAGGACGGCGAGTACGAGGTCGGCCAGCCCGCCGGCTGACCCTTCGTCCCACCGGGGCCACCCGCGCTGATGGCGCGGGTGGCCTCGTCGTACCCCGCTCTTGCCGTCTTGCCGTCTTGCCGTCCTGGCGGCTTCGCCCCTCGCCGCCTCTGCTCGCCGCCTCCGCTTCTGCCTCCGCTTCCGCCTCCGCAGTCCGCTCTTCGCTGCCGCTTGGCGACCGGGTGGCCCGGGTCCGTCGTCGCCCGCGCTCCCCGCGCTCCCCGCGCTCCCCGCGCTCCCCGCGTGACCGCCGGTTGTGACCAAAACTCGTTAGCGAAGCAAGCGATCTGTCGGGCACCATGCGGAGGTGACCGACCACGACATCCGCGTCCTGGACGACTCCCAGTACCGGACCGCCCACACCCTGTTCCGCGGCACCCTGCACCACCCGCCGGCCCCGGACGACACGTGGAAGTTGGCGCAGGAGTCGTACGAGGAGGGCCGCGCGCTCGGCGCGTTCGCCGACGGCGAGATGGTCGGCACCGTCCAGTCCTTCCCCTCCCACCTGGCCGTACCCGGCGGCGGCGTGGTGCAGCACGGCGCGGTGAGCCGCGTCGGCGTGCGCGCCGACTGGACGCGCCGCGGCGTGCTGAGCGCGTTGCAACGCGCCCAGCTGCGCAATATGCGCTCGACGGGCGACGTGGTCGCCACCCTGCGCGCCTCGGAAACCGCCATCTACGGCCGCTACGGCTACGGCGTCGCCACCAGGTACCGGTCCCTGACTATCGACCGCCGCCGTGCCGCCCCCCGCACCCACCCCGTCGGCCGGGTGCGCCTGGTCGAGAGCGAGGTGGGGGAGCGGATCGCGCGCGAGCTGTTCGACGACCTCTCCCCGCGCCGGCCGGGCACGATCTCCCGCTGGCCCGCGTGGTGGAGCCTGAACTTCCGCCGCTCCACGGCCGAGGACAACTACCGCATGGCCGTGCGCTCGGCGTCCCCCGGCGCGCCGGACGACGGCTACGTCGTGTTCAAGGTCGTACCCCGCGACTACGGCTCCAGTGACAGCAAGCCGACCACCCTCGCCGTCACCGACCTGTGGGCCCGCACCGCCGAAGCCTGGGCCGACCTGTGGCTCTTCGTCCTCGGCATCGACCTGGTCGAAAAGATCACCGCCCACGGCCGCCCGCTCGACGAACCCGTGCCGTGGCTGCTGGGCGACCGCCGAGCGTGCCAGGTGGCCGACGAGGACGACGAGACCTGGCTCCGCCTGCTCGACGTCCCGGCCGCCCTGGCTGCTCGCACGTACCGCCCGGCCGAGCCCGTGGTGATCGGCGTGCGGGACACGTACCTGCCGGACAACGCCGGCTCGTACCGGATCGCGCCGGACGGCGTGACGCGGGTGGACGACGCGCCCGAGCTGGTGCTGGACGTGGACGTCCTGGCCTCCACGTACCTGGGCGACGTGTCGTTCACGACCCTCGCCGAGACCCGACGCCTCGACGTCGTGGACCAAGCCGCGTTGGAGCGTGCCGACGCGCTGTTCGCGGTGCCCCAGGCGCCGTGGTGCGGCACGTACTTCTGACACGCCACCACACACCGGCTTGCCCACGCGGCTGTTCGCCCGCACCAACGCGTTCAGCGAGCACCCGCACCGGCGTGGCCGCGCCGCCAGCCTGCACATGCGCCCGCCTGCGGTCCACCGATCTCGCAGCCGGTCGATCCCACAGCGCCGGTGGGTTCCGCTGACAGGGCGGGCCGCGACCGGTGGGGCGCGTCGTGCTGCGAGCGGTGTGCGGTCCGGTGGTTAGCGGCGTTCCAGCGCGGCCACCAGCCGGGGCAGTGAGCTGCCCAGGCCCCAACGGCGCGTCAGCTCGGCGACCCGGTCGGGGTCGACGGGTGCGGTGGGCACGGGGTCGGGGCGGTCCATGACGACCTTCGCGTCGGTCGCCACGTTGACTACGGTCGGCGCGACGGCGAGGTAGTCCTGGGCGTTGAGCAGCGCGGTGCGGGCGCGGGCGGTGAGCTTGCGGTCGCGGCCGTCGTGGACCGCGTCGAGCACGGCTTGCAGGGAGCCGAACTCGCTGATCAGCTTCGCCGCCGTCTTCTCGCCGATGCCGGCCACGCCGGGCAGGCCGTCCGACGGGTCGCCGCGGAGCACCGCCATCCCGGCGTACGCCCGGCCGGCGTCCTGCACGGGCAGCGCGTACTTGGCGGCCAGCTCCTCCGGCCCGAGCAGCTCGGCCTTCGCCCAGCCGCGGCCGAGGTAGAGGACGCGCACCGGGGTCGGCTCGTCGCGGACGACCTGGAACAGGTCGCGGTCGCCCGTGATCACCTCGACCGGGTCGGTGGTCTCGCGGGCGGCGAGGGTGCCGATGACGTCGTCGGCTTCGTAGCCGTCGGCTTCGGCGGTCGCGATGCCCACCGCGTCGAGCACGTCGAGGATGATCGGGACCTGCGGGGTGAGGGTGTCGGGGACGTCCTCCTCGCCGTCGACGCCCTCGGCGGCGACGCGGTGGGCCTTGTACGACGGGAGCGCGGCGACGCGGAACTCCGGGCGCCAGTCGGCGTCGAGGCACGCGACCAGGCGGCTCGCCTTTCGGTCGGTGATGACCTTGGCGATCGTGTCGACGAACCCGCGCACCGCGTTGACCGGGGTGCCGTCCGGTGCGGTCATCGACTCGGGCAGCGCGTAGAACGCCCGGAAGTACAGGCTGGCGGCGTCCATCAGGACCAGCGGGTTGCTCACCCTGGACAGCTTGCCAGAGAGCACCGACGGGGCGGGTCGCTCGGCTCGGTCCTGTGGATAACTCCCGATGTGGGCGGCGGCGAGGTCAGCGGTGAGCCCGGTGGCGGCGGGGAGAGCGAGGGTGGCGGGGAGCCCAGGGGTGGCGGGGAGAGCGGGGGTGGGGAGAAAGCGGGAGGGGCAGGTGCGGGGTGGGGGTGAGGGGGTGGGGAAGGGATGAGGGAGGGGAGTGGGTGGGCGGGTTGTGGGTGTGGGAGGTGGTTGGCGCGGCCTCGTTGTTCCAACCGACGTTCGAGGTTGTGGGAAACGGCGTTATTTTTCATGGCAATTCGGTGACACGGCCAAGATCACCCATTGGGGTGACGGGGTGTGGAGTGTGTGAGAAGGGGAGGAAGGGGTGCCGGCCTGGGGAAAGAGTGCTGTGGTGGTCGGATGTGGCGTGCGGCCGGTCGGGCACCACTAGGCTTCACTTCCATGTCGACCCAAGTCGTGCCCGGCGACGTGGACGCCCTGCGCGCCCGCCTCGACCGGGCTGCCGCAGCGGCCGCCGTGGCCGGTGTGGACGCGTTGCTCATCTCGCCCGGCTCGGACCTGCGGTACCTCCTCGGCGCGGGCGGGACGTCGTTCGAGCGGTTGACGTGTTTGGTGGTGCCCGTCGGCGGGGTTCCGGTGTTGGTGGTGCCGAAGCTGGAGCACCCCGGCTACGCGCACACCCCCACCGCCGAACTGGGCGTCGAGGTGGCCACCTGGGTGGACGGCGAGGACCCGTACGCGCTGGTCAAGAAAGCCCTGAAGGGCAACCGCACGGCGGTGTCGGACATGATGCCCGCGCTGCACGCCCTCCGGCTCCGCGACGCCCTCGACGGCGACCAGGTGCTGGCCGGCCCGATCCTCCGCGAACTCCGCATGCGCAAGGACGTCGCCGAGGTGGCGTCCCTGCGCGCGGCCGGCGCGGCGATCGACCGGGTGCACGCGCGGATGGGGGAGTGGTTGCGGCCCGGGCGGACGGAGGCCGAGGTCGGCGCGGACATCGCCGCCGCGATCGTGGCCGAGGGGCACGCGTTGGCCGAGTTCGTCATCGTCGGCTCGGGGCCGAACGGGGCGTCGCCGCACCACGACGTGTCCGACCGGGTGATCGAGGCCGGTGACGTGGTGGTCGTGGACATCGGCGGCCCGCTGGCCGACGGCTACAACTCCGACTCCACCCGCACGTACGTGCTGGGGGAGCCGCGCGACGCCGACGTGTGGGAGACCTACGCCGTGCTCCAGGCCGCGCAGCGGGCGGCGGTCGAGGCGGTCCG
This sequence comes from Actinosynnema sp. NPDC004786, assembly GCF_053601135.1. Lineage (NCBI taxonomy): Bacteria > Bacillati > Actinomycetota > Actinomycetes > Pseudonocardiales > Pseudonocardiaceae > Actinosynnema > Actinosynnema sp. NPDC004786. The sequence goes on from NZ_JBSGBG010000033.1 coordinate 20,588, forward strand.
CCCCGGCGTCACGTGCGAGGCGGTGGACGCGGCCGCGCGCGACATCATCGCCGACGCCGGGTTCGGCGAGTTCTTCGTGCACCGCACCGGCCACGGCATCGGGCTGGACGTGCACGAGGACCCCTACATCGTCGGCGGCAACGACCTGCCGATCGAGCCGGGCATGGCGTTCAGCGTCGAACCCGGCATCTACCTGCCCGGCCGGTGGGGCGCGCGGATCGAGGACATCGTGATCGCGACCGCCGACGGCGTGGAGAGCGTCAACAACCGACCGCACGAGCTGGTGGTGTTGCCCGCGTGACGAACCTCGAGCCGACAGACCGGGCGATCCTGCGGGAGCTGGCCGCCGACGGCCGGTGCAGCTTCACCGACCTCGCCGAACGGGTGGGGCTGAGCGTGTCGGCCGTGCACCAGCGGGTGCGGCGGCTGGAGCAGCGGGGCGTGGTGCGCGGTTACGCGGCGCGGCTGGACGGCGACGAGATCGGCCTGCCGCTGACCGCGTTCATCTCGCTGACCCCGATCGACCCGGCGGCCCCGGACGACTACCCGAAACGGCTGGAGCACCTGCCGCAGATCGAGGCGTGCTACTCGGTCGCCGGCGACGCCTCCTACGTGCTGCGGGTGCGGGTGGCGTCGCCGACGGCGCTGGAGGAGCTGCTGCGGCAGATCCGCGAGGTGGCGAACGTGTCCACCCGCACCACGGTCGTGCTGTCCACCCCGTACGAGGACCGGCCGCCCGCGGTCTGACCCCCGCTAGTCGACCGGGTCGGCGGGGATCGCGTCGTAGGCGGCGCGGACGCGGGCCGACGCGTCGTCGGCGAACCCCACGTCGAACCCCACGTCGAACCCCACGTCGTCGATGCGGGACACGCCGACCACGCCGATCGAGTTGGCCAGGAACGCGCCCCGGTAGCGGCCGACGTCGGCCAGGCGCACCACCTCCCGGCGGGACGGCAGCTCCCGTTCGAGCAGCCGCATGGTGATGCCGTGCAGCCAGTCGGCGCGCGGCCACACCACGTCGTCGCCGTCGAGGAACCCGATGTTGGCGACCGCGCTCTCCACCACCACGCCGTCGGTGGTGAGCAGGGCGTCGTCGTACCCGGCCCGCGCGGCCCGGTCGCGGTGGTGGAGCTGGCCGAACCCGCCGAGGTGCTTCACGTGCGGCAACGGGCGCGTGTAGGCGACGGACATCAGGCGTTGCGGTGTCGTCGGCGGCGGGGTGGGCGGGCGCACGGCGACCATCACCGACGGCTGGTCGAGGCCGAACACGACCACGCGCACGGCCGCGTCGCGCACGTCGTCGCGCAGGGCGTGCGCGATCAGCCGGCGGACGCGGTCGCCGTCCAGGCCCGTGCGGTACAGCTCGCGGTGGGCCCGGTCGAGGCGGCGCAGGTGCAGGTCGAGGCCCTTCACCCGGCGGTCGCGGACCTGCATCGCGGTGAAGTGCCCGTAGTTGGCCAGCAGGCCGGTGGCGAGCCGGTCGGTGGTCGGCGGGCCGCCGTCGATCTCGATCCTCAGCACGGGACCGACCGTAGCGTGGCGGGAATCGAGGGTCGGCGGTCGTTGCCGCCGGCGCGGGCGGCGGAGAGGGTGGGCGGTGTGGAACGCGAGGTGCTGGTGGTCGGGTACGACGGTGCGGCGTTGACCGACATCGCGGGCCCGGCGGACGTGTTCGCCGGCGCGAACCGGGCATGTCGGCCCGAGAGCGGGGCGCGGCAGGCCGAGGGAGCGGCGCAGGGCGGCCACGGGCCGGCGTCGGCCGCGGGCGGGGTTCGCCGGGCCGAGGGCGGGGTGCGGGGTGGCTACCGGGCGGCGTCGGCCGAGAACCAGAGCGAGGGTGGGGCGCGGGGCGGGTACCGGGTGCGGTTGGCGGGCCTGGGCGGCGGGTTCGAGGTGACCGGCGGGTTGCGGGTGGAGGCGGAGGACCTGCGGGAGGTGTCCGGCGGGGTGGACACGCTCCTGGTCGTCGGCGGCTTCACGTTCGCCGAGGCGGCGCGGGACGTGGAGTTGCTGGGCCACCTCCGCCGGGTCGCGGCGGGCGCGCGCCGGGTGGCCAGCGTGTGCACGGGCGCGTTCGTGCTGGCCTCGGCGGGCCTGCTGGACGGGGCGCGGGTGACCACGCACTGGGCCTACTGCGACCGGCTCGCCGCCGAGCACCCGTCGCTGCGCGTCGTGCCGGACGCGATCTACGTGCGGGACGGGCGGCTGGTCACCTCCGCCGGCGTCACGGCGGGCATCGACCTCGCCCTGGCGCTGGTGGAGGACGACCACGACGCGGCGCTGGCCCGGCTGGTGGCGCGGTGGATGGTGGTGTTCCTGCAACGCCCCGGCGGCCAGTCGCAGTTCAGCGTGCGGTCGCGGGTGCCGCCCGTGCGGGAGCCGGGGCTGCGGGCGGTGCTCGACGCGGTCGCCGACGACCCGGCGGCCGGCTGGACGGTCGACGGCATGGCCCGCCGCGCCGCGATGAGCCCCCGCCACTTCGCCCGGGTGTTCCCGCGCCGGGTCGGCGTGTCGCCCGCCCGGTACGTGGAACGGGTCCGGGTCGAGGCGGCGGCGGGCCTGCTGGAGTCGGGTGACGAGGGGCTGGACGTCGTGGCCCGGCGCTGTGGTTTCGGCTCGGCGGAGACGCTGCGCCGCGCGTTCCTGCGGGTGCTCGGCGTGACGCCGGGCGGTTACCGCGACCGGTTCCGCACCACGGGTGCGGCGTGAGCGAAGGGGGATCGGACATGGACGTCGCTTTCGTGCTCTACCCGCGGATGACCGCGCTGGATTTGGTCGGGCCGTACGAGGTGCTGGCCCACCAGCCGGAGGTGACGGCGCACTTCGTCGCCGCCTCACCCGACCCGGTGATCACGGACGCGGGGTTGGCGCTCGTGCCGACGACCACGTTCGCCGCGTTGCGCCGCGCCGACGTGCTCGTGGTGCCGGGCGGCGCGGGCTGGGCGGAGGTGCTGGCCGAGGGGGTGGTCGCCGACTGGGTGCGCGCGGTGCACCCGACCGCCACCTGGACCACGTCGGTGTGCAGCGGCTCGACGGTGCTGGCCCAGGCGGGCCTGCTGGACGGCCGTCCCGCGACGACGCACTGGGCGTTGCGGGACGAGCTGGCCGCGCTGGGCGCGGTGGTGAGCACCGACCGGGTCGTCGTGGACGGGTCCGTCGTCACCGGCGCCGGGGTGTCCGCCGGGATCGACCTGGCGCTCGCCCTCGTCGGCCTGATCTGGGGCGACGAGCGGGCCCGGTTCACCCAGCTGTTCATCGAGTACGACCCCGACCCGCCCTACGACGCCGGGTCGCCCGAGCGCGCGCCCGCCGACCTCGTCGCCTTCGCCCGCGGCGTGCTCACGGGGCGCTGACCGGGTCACCGCGACCAGCACGGCGGGCCGCCCGCCGTGCTGCCGCAGCTCCGCGACCGCCAACCCGGCCAGCGCGAGCACCGAGCCCTCCCCGAACCGCACGCCGGCCACCTCCAGCTCGCCGCCGACCACCACCACGAACGCGTCGCGCCACTCGTCGGGGTCGTAGGGCAGGGATCCCGTCACGACGACCACGCGGACGTCGAAGCTCACAGCGACGGGGGGAGGCCGAAGAGCGGGAACCGGTCCGAGGGGAACGTGATCACCTCGGCGATCCCGTCGCCCTCGACGCGCAGCACGTCCAGCGACACCGGCTCGAAGCGGTCCGCGCCGGGCTTGCGGACGTAGTTGGCGAGGGCCGGCTGCCGGTTCGCCCGGGTCTCCAGCACCTTCCACTCGCCGAACGCGTCCGGGCCCACCATCACCGGCGTCCACAGCTCGACCAGGACGTCGCGGCCGACGTGCCACTCCGGCTGCGGCGGCATGGTCCAGGTGACGTCCTCGCGCAGCGCCGCGGCCATCAGCTCCATGTCGCCGCGCTCGGTGGCCTCCACGATCCTGCGGACCACGGCCTTCTCGCGCGGGTTCGGCTCGCCCGACCAGTCGGCCCGCCGCGGCGGCAGGTGCTTGCGCAGGGTGACGCGGGCGCGTTGCAGGGCGCTGTTCACCGCGGGCACGGTGTCCTCCAGCAAGGCCGCCGTGTCGCTCGCGGGCCAGCCGAGGACGTCCCGCAGGACGAGCACCGCCCGCTGCTTGGCCGGCAGGTGCTGCACCGCGGCCAGGAACGCCAGCTCGATCGTCTCCCGCGCCACCACCTCGGCGTGCGGTTCGGCGTCGAGGAGGGCGTCGGGGAACGGCTGCAGCCACGGCACGTCGGCCGCGGGCATCTCCTCGGTCGTGGTGTGCGGGGGCCTGCGGTCGATCGCGTCCAGGCACGCGTTGGTGGCGATCCGGTACAGCCAGGCGCGGAACGACGAGCGCCCCTCGAACGTGTCGCGGGCCCGCCACGCCTTGAGGAACGTCTCCTGCACCAGGTCCTCGGCCTCGTCGAACGAGCCGAGCAGCCGGTAGCAGTGCACCCGCAGCTCGTGCCGGTACCGCTCGGTCTCCCGGGAGAAATCGACCGCCATCCGCGCATCCTCGCTCATGCTCACCCTCCGGGCTTGTACGGTGACGTGCCGGACGCACGTCGCGCACCATGTGACGTGCCGGGCCCGGGGAACTCATCGGTCGCGGCGGATCGGGGGTGCGCGTGGTCGGGGGCACGGGGTTCCGCGCGGTGTTCGCGGTGCCGGAGTTCCGGGTGCTGTGGTCGGCCGCGGTGCTGTCCACGGTCGGCGACCAGCTGGCCCGGGTGGCGTTGTCGGTGCTGGTGTTCCAGCGCACCGGGTCGGCGGCGTGGACGGCGTTGACCTACGCGTTGACGATGCTGCCCGCGCTCGTGTCCGGGGTGCTGCTGTCGGGTCTGGCCGACCGGTACCCGCGGCGGACCGTGATGGTGGTCGCGGACGCGGTGCGGGCCGTGCTGCTGGCCGTGATGGCGGTGCCGGGCGTGCCGTTGCCGCTGGTGGCGGCGTTGCTGGTGGTCGCGCAGCTGGCCGAGGCGCCGTTCGCCGCCGCCCAGGGCGCGCTGCTGCCGACCGTGCTGGGCGAGCAGTACGAGGCCGGGCAGTCGGTGCACCTGATCACGCACCAGGCGGGGCTGCTGCTGGGGTTCGTCGGCGGCGGTCTGGTGGTGGCGTGGCTGGGCACGTCCGGCGCGCTGCTGGCGGACGCGGCGACGTTCGCGGTGTCGGCGGTCCTGCTGCGCCTGGGGTTGCGGGCGCGGCCCGCGCCGGCCGCGGTGGCCGCCGCGCACGTCCGGATCCGGGCGGGCGCGGCGCTGGTGTGGCGGGACCGGCGGCTGCGGCTGCTGGTCGTCCTCGGGTGCCTGGCGCTGTTCACGGTGGTGCCGGAGGGGCTGGCCGCGCCGTTCTCGGCGGAGGTCGGGGCGGGCGCGGCGGGCGTCGGCCTGCTGCTGGCCGCCGACCCGGCCGGGATGGTGCTGGGCACCGTGCTGCTGCGGTTCCTGCCCGCGTCGACCCGCGTGCGGCTGCTGGGGCTGCTGGCCGTCGCGACCGCCCTGCCGCTGGTTGGGTACCTGCTCGCGCCGAACCTGGTGGGCGCGGTGGCGCTGCTGGCGGTGAGCGGCGTGTTCAGCGCCTACCAGGTGACGGCGGGCGCGACGTTCGTGCGGCTGGTGCCGGACGGGCAGCGCGGCCAGGCGCTGGGCTTCGCCCGCAGCAGCCTGGTCGCCGCGCAGGGCGTCGGCGTGGCCGCGGGCGGCCTGCTGGCGTCGGCGACGGGCTCGCCGACCACCGCCATCGCCGTGGCGGGCGTCGCGGGGGCGGTCCTGGCCGTCACCGCCACCGCCGCGTGGTCCCGCGTCGCCCCGGCCGCCGCGGCCTGAGCCGCCCGATCGGCCGACGCCGGGCCGCCGGGGACACCGGCATCCTGGACGTCGCCGGCGCCGACTGGGGGACGCCGACGGGCCGGTCGCCGGAGGGGGTCTGCCGCCGGGTGCTGTGGCGTGACCGGTCGTTCGTGCTGCTGTGGGCCGGGCAGACGGTGTCGCTCATCGGGTCGCAGGTCACGGTCGTGGCGGTGCCGCTGGTGGCGGCGTTGGCGCTGGGCGCGGGGCCGTGGGAGGTCGGGGTCGTGGCGGCCTGCGGCCGGGCGCCCTACCTGCTGTTCGGGCTGCCCGCCGGGGTGTGGGTGGACCGGTCGCGGCGGCGCGTGGTCGCCGGGGTGTGCGCGGTCGGGCAGGCGGTCGCCCTGGCGGTCGTGCCCGCCGCCGCGGCGGCCGGGGTGTTGACCGTGTGGCTGTTGGCCGCGGCCGCGGCGGTGGCCGGGACGTTCGCCGTGTTCGGGGACATCGCCGGGTTGGCGCTGGTGCCGATGGTGGTGCCGCGCGCGTCGCTGACCCGCGCCCAGGGCGCGGTGGAGGCCGGGCAGGCCACGGCGCAGGTCGCCGGGCCCGCGCTCGGCGGGTGGCTGGTCGAGGCGGTCACGGCCGCGGGCGCGGTGCTGGTCGACGCGGTGAGCTTCCTCGTCGCGGCGGTCGCGCTGGCGTGGGTGCGGGTGGTGGAACGGCCGCGGCCGGGCGGCACGGTGCGGGCCGGGGTGCGGGCGGTGTTCGGCCACCAGGGGTTGCGGCGGGTCACGCTGTGCACGGCCACGCACGTGTTCTGGTTCAACGCCTTCACCGTCGTGCTGCTGCTGCACCTGGTGTCGGCGTTGGGGTTCTCCGCGGCACGCGTCGGCGTGACGCTGTCCGTCGGCGCGGTCGGCGGGCTCGTCGGCGCGCTGGTCGCGGCCCGGCTGGGCGAGCGGTGGGGCCGCCGCCGCACGATGGTCGCCGCGGTCCTGGCCACCGGGGCGGGTCAGGCGCTGGTCGCGGTAGACGCCCTGCTGGTCGGCGCGGTGGCGCTGATGTGGTTCGCGTTGCAGGTCTACCACGTGCACCAGGTGCCGGTGCGGTACGAGGCCGCGCCCGCCGCCCTGCACGGGCGGGTCAACGCGACCATCCGCACCGCCGTGTGGGGCACCGCCCCGCTCGGCGCGCTGGCCGGAGGGCTGCTCGGCGACGCGGTCGGGCCGCGCGCCACGCTCGTCGTCAGCGGGCTGGGCGCGGCGACCGCGTGCCTGTGGCTGGTCCGGGCCCGGGTCGGGTGACCACCACCCGCCCGGGGCCCGCCGGCACCGCTTCACCAGATCTTGTCGCGCATGGCGGCGCACCTCCCTCCACGTAGCCGACCGGACGACCCCGGATCACCGGGTCCCGTCGCGCACAACCACACCTGCGCTCGGTCCCGGCACTGCTGTGACCGGCGGTTTCACCAGATCTTGTCGCGCACCGCGCTCACCTCCAGTGGGTCTCGTCACCCCGGTAGCGGCTGACATCGACGCAGGTCACCATTACTGTGACCCTCCGTCCGGACGCGATGACAGTCCGGACAAGACAGTCGTGAGGAACCATGGGCAGAGCGGGTTCGACGTCGTCGGGCGATCGACGCTGGTCACTATGGTCCCTGCCGCGCCCGGCCCTGGTGCACGTGCTGTCGGTGGACCTGCTCGCCGTCGTCGCGCTCGCCGCCGCGACCGCGTGGCCCGTGCCCGCCGGCTCGTGGACCCGGTTCGCGGTGCTGGCCGGCTGCGCCGCGCTGCACCTGCACTGCTCCCGCTGGATCGAGCGGATCCGCCGCGACCACAGCCACCTGCCGCACGTGGACCTGTGCAGCATCTGGATCCTGGCCGGCGCGCTGGTGCTGCCGCCGGCGCTCGCCGTCGCGCTGGTCGTGCTGATGTACGCGCACCGCTGGTGGGTCGTCGGCCGCTGGGACGCCTCGCGCCCACCGCACCGCAACGTGTTCACCACGTCGATGATGGTGCTGGCCACGCTCGCCGCGAGCGCCGTGGCGGGCGTCACCGGCCTGCGCGACCACCTGCACGCCGGAACGCCCGGCGGCGCGCTCGACCTCGTCGGCCTGGTCGGCGCGGGCGCCGCGCAGTGGCTCGTCAACACCGCCCTGGTGGCCGCGGTGATCCTGCTGACGGTCCGGCCCCGGTCGGTGCGCGACGCCGTCGGCAGCGCCGCGGACAACCTGCTCGAAGCGGGCCAGCTGGCCCTGGGCGGGTTCGTCGCGCTGGCCGTGGCGTGGTCGCCGCCGTTCGCGCTGCCGATGGTGGTCGCGGCCGTCGCCCTGCACCGCACCGTGCTCATCCACCAGCTGGAGCTGGCCGCCCGCACCGACGCCAAGACCGGCCTGCTCAACGCCGAGGCGTGGCACCTGCAGGCCACGCTGGAGCTGCGCCGCACCCGTCAGCAGCCGCCCGGCGCGCGGGTCGGCCTGTTCATGGTCGACGTCGACCACTTCAAGGACATCAACGACACGCACGGCCACCAGACCGGCGACGTGGTGCTGCGGCGCATCGCGGCGGCGCTGGCGGGCGCGGTCCGGCGCGGCGACGCGGTCGGCCGGTTCGGCGGCGAGGAGTTCGCCGTGCTGCTGCCCGGCGTCGAGCACGACGAGGCGGTCGCGATCGCCGAGCGGATGCGCGCCGAGGTGCACCGGGTCTCGGTGGACGACGGCCACGGCGGCACGGTCGGCGGGCTCACCGTCAGCATCGGCATCGCGGTGTGGCCGGAGGTCGCCGAGGACACCCTGGAAGGGCTGCTCGCGGCCGCGGACTCGGCGCTGTACGAGGCCAAGCGGCTCGGCCGCGACCAGGTGCAGGCCGCGGGCGGGCGGCGACGCGCCCGGTGGACGCCCGCGGCCCGCGCCGAGCGGCCCGGGGTGTAACGAGCGCGACTGGCGCGGCGGATCTGCTACAGGTCGGGGCCGCGGTGGCGTAGTTTCTGCCCGCCACCTCCGACACGGTGGACACTCCTCGCTTGCAAGGGTCGTGAGCCAGTGGACCTCGGTGCCCCGCACGGAATCCGCTTCCGCTTCGAAGCGGGGCTGCTGCGCGCCGTCCTGCTCGACGTGCACCGCAAACCGCCCGTGGCCGCCGCCGAGGAGCTGACCGCCGAGGCCGGCGCCCGCGACCTGCTGGTGGACGAGACCCGCGACGGGCACGTGCGCGCCGTGCTGCGGCAGCGCTTCGACCTGCCCCTGCCCGCCCGCTGGCGGCTCGCGGTGGACGCGCCCGCCACCCCGACCGGCGACGGCGTGACGTTCACCCTGCCCGGCTCGGTGACGCTGCGGGTGTCCGGCTCGTCACCGTGCGCGTTGGAGGACGGCGGCGTGTCCGTGCGGCTGCCCGCGGGCCGCTCGGAGCTGGACCTCACGGTGACCAGCGAGCCGGTGTTCGACGTCGGCGACACCGTCGTGGTGTGCCGCCCGGACCAGGCGCGCGAGGCCGCGGTGGTCGTGTCGTGCCTGCCCGCCGACCGCTTCACGCCCGTCGTCGCGCTCGCGCCGGGCGACGCGTCGGCGCACCGGCGGGACCGGCTGCTCGGCGAACTGCTCGTCGCCACGGGCGTGCGCCGGGCGGTGTTCCTCGCCGAACCCGACGCCGCCGAGGCGTTCGCGGGGGTGCCCGAGCACGTGCACCTGCCGTGCGACGACCCGGTCGGCCTGACCGACAAGGCGTGGGAGCTGCTGCGCGGCGACGGCGGACCCGAGCGCACGCTCGACGTCGCCCCGGACGCCGACTTCGTCACCGCCCTGTTCACCGCCCTGCGCACCGGCGCGGCCCTGCGCGTGCACGACGACGCGCCGCCCGTGCCGTTCGAGGGGAACAACCCCGACGACGGCGACGAGGCCGTGCTGGTCGAGCGCACCGGCACCGCGGACGACCTGACCGCCGCCGGCTACGCCCACCACCGCGGCGCGCGGCTCGTCGTCACGCCCGCGCCGGACCTCACCGCGGTGCGCGCCGTCGTGGCCGAGGAGCAGGAACGGGTCACCGCCGCGGCGGGCGCGATCGGCGACGCGGTCAAGGGCATCGGGTTCGTCGAGGCGCTGTGGCGGTACCTGTCCACCGGCGGGCACGACCCGTACGCGGCGGTCGAGGCGGTGGTCACCGCGCAGGTGCCCGCCGAGGCGGTCGCGGAGGTGGGGGAGCGGGCGCTGACCGCGTTCACCACCGGCCTGCCGTACTCGTTCGTGCGCACCGCCGACGTGACGTGGGCGCGCAAGCCGATCGGGCACGTGGTGGCCGACCCGGCGCTGGTCGTGCTCACCGAGCTGCACCGCGCCGGCGCGGCGCGCGAGCCCGCCGCGTTCAGCCTGGTGTTCGACTCCGGCGCGTTCCGGGACCAGCCCGACACCGCCGCGCCGCCGGGCCACCACACGCACCCGGTGGTGCTGTCCGACCGGGACGCCTCCCCGGAGGTCCTGCGGGACCTGGTCGCGGACCTGCCGGTCGAGCTGGTGTTCTTCAACTGCCACGACGCCGACGACGCGATCGTGCTCGGCGGCCGGGCGCTGCCCGACACCGACCCGCCGGTGGCGCTGCGGCACCGGCCGATCGTGTTCAACAACTCGTGCCGCTCCTGGACCGACCTGGGCCGGGAGTTCGTCCGCGCCGGCGCGCGCGGCTACATCGGCACCCTGTGGACCATCCCGCCGAACCTCGCCGCCGGGTTCGCCCGCACCGTCGTGCGCCGGCTCACCGCGGACGAGACGCCCGCCGCGCGGGCCATCGTCAACACCGGCACCCCCGGCGGCGTCGAGCGGTCCTACCTGTACGTCGGCACGGTCAACGGCCGGCTGGACGAGTGGCGCGACCGGTCCACCACGGACGCCGAGGCGGCGCTGACCGCGTGCGAGGTGCTGGCCGCCGCCGCCCGCGGCTGCGACGCCGCGCTGGCCCCGGTGCTGCACCGGGAGATCTCCGCGCTGCGCCGCGTCGCCGAGGCGGGCGGGCTGACCGACACCCCGTCCTACGCCGACGTGCTGCTGGCCGAGCTGGCCCTGGAGCCCGACGACGCCCGCGCCGCCGCGCTGGTCGAGCGGGTCGACGCGCTGCTGGGCGGGCTCGACCTGCCCGAGGACGAGCTGGAAGCCCTGTGGGCGACCAGGTTCGAGCTGACCGGCGCCCGGTGCGAGCGGCGTGGGGAATACGGGGCCGCGCTCGCGGACTTCGAACGGTGTGTGGGCCTGGGCGACGCGTGCCGCGACCGGGCGGGCGTCCTGCTGCGGATGGCGAGGCTGCTGATGGGTGAGGGCAGGACCGAGGAGGCCGGGCAGGCGGCGCGGCTGGCGTACGAGGAGCAGCTCGCGCGGTCGGACAGACCCGGGCTGCTGGAGTCGGTGACCGTGCTCCACCAGCTCGGCGACGCCGACCCCGACACCGCGCTCGAGTACGCCGTGCTGGGCGGCGACCTGGCCGAGGAGCTGGGCGACCCGGCCGCGCGGGCCGCGTTCGCGCTCGCCGAGTGCGACCGCCGCCGCGACACCGGCGACCTGACCGGGGCCATCGAGGCCGGGTCGCGCGCGGTGGAGCTGTTCCGCGACCTCGGCGACGACCGGCAGGAGCTGGCCGCGCTGCGCCGGCTCGGCGCGTGCCACCGCGACCGGGGCGACCTGGAGACCGCGCAGCACTACGCCGCCGTGGGCCTGGCCCGCGCCGAGCAGGTCGGCGCGGCGGCCGAGGTGGCGTCGTTCCACGACGACCTCGGCGGCGTGCTGACCGCGCGCGGCGAGCACGGCAGGGCGCTGGAGCACTACCGGCACGCGGTGGAGAAGCTGGTCGCCACCGGCGCGTGGGAGCGCGGCGCGGAACTGCTGCCGCACCTGGCCGTCGGCGCGGTCCGGGCCCGCGACCCCGAGGCGCTGTGGACCGCGGCCCTGTCCGGCGGCCTGATCTGCGAGGTCGCGCCGCGCGAGGTGTGGGCGTCGGTGCTGCCGCTGGTCGTGGACTCGATGAAGCGGGCGATCGAGACCGGGCCGCTGCCGCTGACCGAACGCGGCATGACCGACTTCGCCAGCGCGGTCACCGCGGGCCGGCGCGAGGACATGCCGTTCCAGGTCGGCCTGCTCGCCGACGTGGTGGTCGTGCTGCTGGCGTGGCTGATGGACCGCGTCGACGCGGGCATCCGCGCGTTCGCCCGCGAGCTGGACCGCACCAGCGGCGGCGTGCTCGACTTGGTCAACTACGTGTCCGTGCCGTACGCCGACCGCGTCCGCGACCCCGGCCGGTCCCGGCCTACCAGTGGCGGCCCGCGCTGAGGTCGTCCACCTCCGGCCGCGACAGGTGCGGCACGCGGTAGCGCACGACGTCGTCGTCACCGTCCGGCAGGGCGCTCCACAGGCTGAAGTGCACCAGCTCCCAGTGCCGCGGGTCGATCGCCAGCGCGGTGCAGTACAGCGCCGGGTCGTCGGCGAGCGGCCGGAGCGCGTCCAGCGCCCGGTCGACCGCCTCGGCCGGGTCGGCGTCGGCGGGCAGGCGCCACGTGCGCTTCGTGGCCGCGGTCGCCGTCTCCGCGCCGCCCCGCTCGAACGCCAGCCCCGCCCAGTGCTGCACGGCCGGCCGGCCGAAGTCCGCGCTCAGGCCCCGGAACCCCGGTCCCCACAGGAAGCTGTTCATGCCCTCGGCGGTGCGCCACAGGTAGAACGGCGAGTACTGGTTCACCGGCGAGCCGTCCACCCCGCGCTCCCGCACGCAGTACGCCTTCAGCCCCAGGCCCGCGAACGCGTCCAGCGCCGAGCCGCGCGTGGCGACGCGGGTCCGGATGACGTCCATGTCGTAGTCGGCGGGCAACGTGATCTCGTACTGCATCGCGTGCATGGTCAGATCCCCCGGTAGGCGGCGGCGGTGAGCGGGTAGCGCTCGCGGTAGGCCGCGAGGTGGCCCCACGGCGTGGTGACGGACTCGGCCCGCAGCAGGCCGTGCACGAGCGCGCGGGCGAACACCGCGCGGGCCGCGGCCAGCACCTGCCCCGGGTCGGCGTCGTGGGTGCCGGTCGAGGCGGCGAACGCGGTGTCGCCGTCGGTCAGGCCGTGCGCCGGGCGCACCGCCGCCGCCAACCCGTCCTGGGCGGCGTTGGCCAGCGCGAACAGGTGCGGCAGGCGGGCGTTCGTGGCGACCACGCCGATGACGGTGTTGAACGGCTGCGCGTGACCGGTCGCGGCGCGGGCCGCGTCGAGGTCGTCGCCCCCGTAGGCGGGGAACTCGCCGGGCAGGCCGAGGCGCGCGGCGAACGGCAGACCGGTGTCGGGGTCGACCGACGGGCCGACCGCGTTGAGCGCGGCGACCGCGCCGACGACCACGCCGCCGGGCAGCGCGGCGCTCGCCGTGCCCAGGCCGCCCTTCAGGGTCGCGTTGAGCGCGCCCGTGCCCGCGCCGACGTTGCCCTGCGCGCACTCCACCCCCGCGGCCCGCACCGCCGCCGCGCCCTCCGCGGCCCCGGGCCGCGCGTGGAAGTCGCCACCCCGGCCGAGGTCGAACAACGCGGCGGCGGGCACGAACGACCCCAGCTCCCGCGCCGCGCCGTCGGCCGCCGACAGCCCGTACGCGCTGCCGCCCGTCAACACCACGCCGCGCACCTCCCGGCCGCCGTGGCGGGCGTCGAGCGCGGCCGTGTCCCGGGTCGCCGGCGCGCCGCCGCGCACGTCCACAGTGGACCAGGTGCCGGGCGGGAACAGCACGGCCGTGGTGCCGGTCAGCGCGCCGCCACCGATCAGCGTGGCGTGCCCGACCAGCACACCGGGCACATCGGTGATCGAGTTCCGCACACCGCCGATGCTACGTCCCCCGGCCCGCCGGCCGGCTAGCGCAGACGCGCGCCCAGCTCCCGCACCACCGACGCGAGCAGGTCCACGTCCTCCTCGGTGGTCCGCCAGTTCACGATCGCCGGCCGCAACGCCACCCGGCCCCGGTACACGGTGGTGCCCGCGTACACCCGGCCGTCCTCGATCAGCGCCTCGCCCAGCCGGCGGTTGAGGTCGTCCAGCTCCTCCTCCGGCACGCCCGGCGGCCGGTAGCGGAAGCACACCACGAACAGCGTGACCGGCGCGAGCAGCTCCAGGTCCGGCGCCTCGGCGATCCGGCGGCCCAGGCGCAGCGCCAGGTCCTGGTGCCGCTCCACCATCGCCCGGTGCCCGTCCCGGCCGTAGGCGCGCAACGTCGCCCAGATCGGGAACGCCCGCGCCCGCCGCGACGACTCCGGGCCCAGGCTGTTGTAGTTGACGAACTCCTCGTCCGGCTCGGGCAGGTACGCGCTGTTCCAGCTGCCGAACGCCCGGCCGAGCAGCGAGCGGTCCCGGACGAACGCGACACCGCTCTCGTACGGCACGTTGAGCCACTTGTGGCAGTCCGCGGCGACCGAGTCGGCCCGCTCCACGCCGCGCACGAACCCCGCGGTGCGCGGCGACAGGGCGGCGAACAACCCGAACGCGCCGTCCACGTGCAGCCACGCGCCGTGCCGCTCCGCCAGGTCCGCCATCTCGTCCAGCGGGTCGTAGTCGCCGCCGTTGACCTCGCCCGCGTTCCCGATCAGCACCGCCGGCCCCGACGACGCCAGCTCGCGGTCCAGGGCGTCCACGTCGAGCCGGCCCGCGTCGTCACGCGCCGGCACCCGCACCGAGTCGCGGCCCAACCCGAGCAGCTGCAACGCCTTGCGGCTGCTCGGGTGCACGTACCCGCTGGAGAACACCGGCAGCCGCGGCAACCCGACCAGGCCGTCCGCCGTCACGTCCACCCCGTGCTGCCGCGCCCACCAGTACCGCGCGCACGCCAACCCGGTCAGGTTCGCGAACGTCGCGCTCGGCGTGAGCACCCCGCCGTGCGACGCGGGCAGCCCGAACAGCTCCTTCAACCACCGCAGCACCACCGTCTCCGCCCGCGCGGCCAGCGGCGAGGCCACCCACAACCCGCCCGCCTGGTCCAGCAGCGACGTGACCCAGTCCGCCGCCTGCGCGGCCGGCGTCGCGCCACCGACCACGAAGTGGAAGAACCGCGGCCCGGACGAGTGCGTGGCGGCCCGCGTGCCGATGCGCAGCAGGTCCGCGACCGCGGCGATCGTGCCGTCACCGGACTCCGGCAGCGGACCGTCGAGGTCGTCCAGCAGGCGGGCGTGCGCGGGGTCGCGCACCGGCAGGTGGGGCAGCGCGTCGAGGTACGGCCCGGCGGCCCGCGCGACCATCCCCAACGCCTCGGCGGCGTCGTCTCGAGCGTTCAGCGGATCACCCATCGTGAGAGGGTATGCCGTGATGGCGCGACGTGGCAGGTTCCGGGGCCGGGCGGTCGGCGGCGGGGTGACCGCGTTCCTCGGCATCCGGTACGCCGAACCGCCGTTCGGCGCGCGTCGCTTCGCCGCGCCCGTGCCCGTGGACGACGCGGGGGACCGGTCGGGGTTCGGTCCCGTCGCGCCGCAGTCCGCGCGGCTGCCCGGCGCGCCGGTGTGGCGGCCGGGGGACGAGGACGTGCTGACCCTCAACGTGTGGGCGCCGTCCACGTCGGACGGTCCCCGGCCCGTGCTGTTCCACGTGCACGGCGGCGCTTACACGTTCGGGTCGTCGGCCCAGCCGGACTACGACGGCGCGGCGTTGGCGCGGGCCGGGCTCGTCGTGGTCACGTGCAACTACCGGCTCGGGTTCGAGGGCTTCGGGCACGTGCCCGGCCGGCCTGACAACCGCGGGCTGCTCGACCAGCGGGCCGCGCTGAGGTGGGTGCGCGACACCGTCGCGGTGTTCGGCGGCGACCCGGACAACATCACCGTCGCCGGCCAGTCGGCGGGCGCGGCGTCGGCGTTGTTCCTCGCCGCCCGGGAGCCGGTGCGCCGCGTCATCGCGCACAGCGTGCCCAACCGCTGCTACACCACGGGTTTCGCCCGCCGGGTCGCCCGGTGGATCGACCCCACCACCCCGGAGTCGGCGGTGGCCTCGGCCGACGCGCTGGCCGCCGCGCAGCGCACCGGGCCGCTGTCGTACGACCCGGTGCTGTTCGGACCCGTCGCCGACGCCCTGCCCGCGCTGCCGCCCGACGTGGACGCCCTGCTGTGCCACACCGACGTCGAGTACGCCCTCTTCCGGGAGGTGGGCACGTTCCGGCCGCCGGCCGACCTGCGCGCGTTCGGCCGCGACTGGGGCATCCCCGACCACGTCGTGACGGCCTACGAGCACTTCGAGGACGCGCCCGTGCGGCTGGCCGGCGACTTCGTGTTCGCCGAACCCACCGCGCGGATCGCCGAGGCGCACGGCCGGGCGTTCCTCGCCCGGTTCACCCGGCCGCCCGCCTGGCACACCGTCGACGTGCCGTTCTGCTTCGGCACCCTCGACACCGCCCACTTCCTGATCGGCGGGCCGCCCGGCCCGGCCGACCGCGCCCTGTCCCGGCGGGTGCTCCGGTCCTGGGTCGACTTCTGCGCCACCGGCGACCCCGGCTGGACCGGCGTGCGGCACTGGGGCGACGAGACGCCCGCCCGGCGCGCGCCCTGGCGCGGCGTGGACCTCTCCGCGCCCGTCGACCACCCGGTCGACCGCCCCTGACCGAGGCACCCGCGGACCGGAGCGTCGAACGGCGCGACGCGGGCCCGGACGACACCGGGCGCGACACCGTGGCCGCCCGGCCCGGCCGCGAGGTGCGGGACGACGAGGCGGCGACGAGCAGGCGTCGCGGCCACCGCCGCGACGCCTGCCGGACGGGTCAGCGCGGGTCGTCGCGCTCCCGCCGCACGGTGACCTTGCGGCCCTTGATCGTCGCGCCCCGCAACGACGAGATCACCTGCTGCGCGGCCGAATCCGGCACCTCCACCAGCGAGAACCGGTCGGCGATCTCGATCGCGCCGATGTCGCGGCCGTTCAGCCGGGCCTCGCCCGCGATCGCGCCGACCAGGTCCTGCGGCCGGATCCCGGAGCTGCGGCCCGCGCCGACGAACAACCGGGTCATGCCCGCCGACGGGCGGCGCGGGCGGCGCGGCTCACGGCGGTCGCCGCCGCCGTCGCGGCCCCGGCGCTCGCCCTGGCCCGACCGCGGCACGTACTCCGGGATCTCCTCCTCGTCGGCCGCCGCGCCGGTGGCCTCGTGCGCCAGCTTGACCGCCGCCAGCGCCACCTCCATCACGTCGAACTCGTCGGTCAGCGTCTCCACCACGACCCGGAAGCCCTCCAGGTCGTCCTCCAGCAGGCTCTCGTGCAGCGCCGCCCGGGTCAGCTCCAGCTTGCGCGCCCGCAGGTCCGCGACCGTGGGCACCTTCTCCACCTGGATGCGCTGCTTGGTGACCCGCTCGATGGTCTTGAGCATGCCGTGCTCGCGCGGCTCGGCCAGGGTGATCGCCACGCCCTCGCGGCCCGCGCGGCCCACCCGGCCGATGCGGTGCACGTACGACTCCGGCGCGGACGGCACGTTGTAGTTCACCACGTGGGTGAGCTGCTCGACGTCCAGGCCGCGGGCGGCGACGTCGGTGGCCACCAGCAGGTCCGCCGTGCCGTTGCGCAGCCGGGCCATCACCCGGTCCCGCTGCTCCTGGCTGATGCCGCCGTGCAGCGACTCGGCCCGGTAGCCGCGCCCGTTCAGCGTCTCGGTGAGCTGGTCCACCTCGTCACGGGTCCGGCAGAACACGATCGCCGCGGTCGGCGCCTCGACGTCCAGCACCCGGCCCAGCGCGGCCGGCTTGTGGGCGCGCGGCACGACGTACGCGCTCTGCCGCACCCGCGGCGCCTCGCCCGGCTCGGCCTGCTCGCGGCCGATCGTGATGCGCACCGGGTCGGACAGGTGCTGGCGGGCCAGCCGGTCGATCCGGCCCGGCATGGTCGCGGAGAACAGCACGGTCTGCCGCTCGGGCGGCGTCTCGGCCAGGATCGTGTCCAGGTCCTCGGCGAACCCCATGTCGAGCATCTCGTCGGCCTCGTCCAGCACGACGATCTCGAGCCGCTCCAGCTTCAACGTGCCCCGGCTGAGGTGGTCGACCGCCCGGCCCGGCGTGGCCACCACGACGTCCACGCCCTGCTCCAGCACCCGCAGCTGCCGCCCGATCGGCTGGCCGCCGTAGATGGGCAGCACCCGCGCGCCCAGCTCGCGGCCGTAGCGGTGCACCGCCTCGGAGACCTGCACCGCCAGCTCCCGCGTGGGCACCAGCACCAGCGCGAACGGCTCCCGGGCGGTCCGCTCGCCGCCCGCCATGCGCTCCAGCACGGGCAGCGCGAACGCCGCCGTCTTGCCCGTGCCGGTGGCGGCCTGCCCGAGCAGGTCGCGGCCCGCGGTCAGGGGCGGGATCGCCTCGCGCTGGATGGGGGTCGGCTCCTCGTAGCCGAGGCCGGACAGCGCCCGGAGCAGTTCGGGGCGCAGCCCGAGGTCGGCGAAGCTGGTCCGGTCGTCGGGCTCGTCGTTCATACCCCCAAGTCTTGCCGATCGCCCCCGAACCGCTCGGTGAGGGGGGTCGCGCGACCCGGTCGATCCGGCATCCCGCAGTCGTCGTCGCCCGGTCGCGGCATCCGTGCCGCCCGGCGTGGTCGTCTTCGTGACCACCGGCGTGGCCGTCTTCGCGGTCACCGGCGCGGCGCGGCGTTCGCGGCCTCCGGAACGCGGTCCCGCCGTCAAGGGTCGAACGCGCCACGCGGACGGCTCGACAGTTGACCGGTATTACCGCGAATCGGTGGTTAACGGCCGGTTACAACGCCGGGGGCGAAGTGCCGGCAAAGCGGGAATCTTCCCGGGTCCGGGTATTTCGGAACAGTGTGACGGTTCGGTCGGTGGCGCGCCCGTCCGACCGGTTGCGGAGCCGGGATCGCGATTTGCCGAAGGCCCCGCCGCGACCGCCCGCTATACCTCGCCTATACTTCCCGATCGCCATCCCCGCCGAGGCGGACTCCCCGGTAGCGTGCCGCGACATCGATACCGAGCGTGAGGGTCCGACGGGGGATGTGGTGCGCGTGGCGGTGGACGACCTGGACGGGCACACCGGGCGCGACGTGCGGCCGGTGTCGTTCGGCCTCGACGGCGTGTGGTTCGAGATCCACCTCGGCGCGGCCAACGCGGCCAGGTTGCGGGCCGTGCTCGACCGGTTCGTGCGCGCCGCGCGCCGCGGTCCCGGCACCCCGCCCTCCCCGGTACGCAGCACCGATGCGCACCCGCCCGAGGCGGTGCGGCGGTGGGCCCGCGCGCACGGCTACCGCGTCTGCGACCGCGGCCGGATCTCCGCGATCGTGCTGGCCGCCTACGACCGGGCGCACGCCGACCGGGGCGGCGCGGGCTGAGCGCCCGGACGCCGGATCACCCGATGCGCCTAGATCGATGTCACGGAACGTGGCCGTGACCGCCGTCGGGCCCAAGTTCGCGCCGCCGGGCCACCGCAGCCGGAGTCCGGCGCTGCACCGTTCGGCCGCATACCGCGGCCGCACTCCCCGAGCGGCCTAAATGATATTTCCCCCCATCGGGGCGGCCTGGGCAACATGGCACCGCTTTAGTTGCGCGATTTTCGGGTCACTCACCGGCCACCGCGCGCGCCGCGTCGTCTAGAGACTGGGGGTCGTGACCATGCAGGTGCGGATTCTCGGTGCTGTCGCCCTCGCCCGCGGGGATCGTCGGATGGGGGTCGCCGCGCGCCAGGTCCGCACCCTCCTGGCGCTGCTGGCGCTTTCCCCGGGCACCCCCGTTCCGTTCGACCGGTTGGTGGAGGAATTGTGGGCCGGTAAACAGGTGGGAAACGCCCGCAACGCGCTGCAGGCGAATGTCGTGCGGCTGCGCAAACTCCTGGAGCGGTTCGGCGACGTGCCCGGCGACCTGCTCGTCCGCACGATGAGCAGCGGTTACGTGCTCGACCTGCCGGCCGCCGCGGTGGACGCGCACCTGTTCCGCGACCTCGCCGACCGCGGCTCCGCGCTCGTGCCGCACCGCCCCGACGAGGCGATCGGCCTGCTGGAACGCGCGCTGCGGCTGTGGCACGGCCCGGCGCTGTTCGACGTGGGCGACGGGCTGCGGTTCCGCGTCGAGGCCGCCCGGCTCGACGAGCGCAGGCTCAGCGCCCGGGAGGACCTCATCGCCGCCAAGCTCGCCAACGGCGAGGACCGCGGCGTGGTGTCGGAGCTGAAGCAGCTCGCGGCCGAGCACCCGGAGCGGGAGCGGTTCAGCGAGCAGCTGATGGTGGCGCTGTACCGCAACGGCAGGCAGACGGAGGCGCTGGACGTCTTCCACCACACCCGCAGGCGCCTGGCGAGCGAGCTGGGGCTGGAGCCCGGCCGCGCGATGCGACGGCTCTACCAGGCGATCCTCGTCCACGACCAGGTTCTGCTGTAGGAGGCGAAGTGCTGGAGTTCCGGGTCCTGGGGCCCGTCGAGGTGCGCTACGACGGGCAGGAGGTGCCGCTGGACGGCTCAAAGCCGCGCACCGTGCTCACGGCGTTGCTGCTCGCCGACGGCGCCGTCTCCGACGCGCAGATGAGCGACTCCCTGTGGGGCGACCACCCGCCGGCCACGTTCAACGCGCAGATCTACACCTACGTCTCGCGGCTGCGCAAGACGCTGCGCGGCGAGGTCGGCATCGCCCGCCGTTCCCGGGGCTACGAGCTGCGCCTCGCGGAGTGCTCGTTCGACCTCCGGGAGTTCGAGGAGCAGGCCGCCCTGGGGCAGGGGGCGCTCGCCGCGGGACGCTACGAGGAGGCGGCGCGGCTGCTGCGCGGGGCGTTGCGGCTGTGGCGCGGTCCGGCGTTGACGGGGGTGTCCGAGCACCTGGCCGACGCGGAGGCGCCGCGGCTGGAGGAGGCGCGCGTCGCCGTGCTGGAGAGCCGCATCGAGGCCGACCTGGCGCTGGGCCGGCACGCGCAGCTGTTGCCCGAGCTGACCAAGCTCGTGCACCGCTACCCGCTCCGGGAACGGTTCCGCGCCCAGCTCATGACCACGTTCTACCGCTGCGACCGGCAGGCCGACGCGCTCGTGCTGTACGAGGAGGGCCGCCGCAGGCTGGCCACCGAGCTGGGCATCGACCCCGGCTCGCTGCTGCGCGAGGTGCACCTGGCGATCCTGAGCGCCGATCCCGTGCTGGCGTCGCCGCGCCGGGTCGCGGTGTAGCGCCCGGTGTGTCCTCTGTGGACGGTGGTGGTCGTGCCGGCGGCGTTGGCGCCCCGTCCCGGCCGTCGTCGCGGCGCGGGTCGATGTCCGGTTTGCCCGGTGCGGTCGTCCTGAGCGTTGAATTCGGGGTACCTGGACGTAGGACACACGCGTTCTGGGCGTAGGACTCGCGGTGAAGCGGTTAAGCTGGCTCGGTGACGCCGTTGCGCTGGGGTGTGCTGGGGGCCACGGCCCACATCGCGAGCCGGGTGTTGCCCGCGATCCACGCGACGCCGGGCAACGCGGTGGTCGCCGTGGCGAGCCGGGCGGGGAGGCGCGCGGCGGCGGAGCAGGTGGCGCGGCCGTTCGGCGCGCGGGTGCGCGACGGCTACGACGCGCTGCTGGCCGACCCGGACGTCGACGCGGTCTACCTGGCCCTGCCCAACACCCTGCACGTGCCGTGGACGCTGCGCGCGCTCGACGCGGGCAAGCACGTGTTGGTGGAGAAGCCGATGGCGTTGTCCGAGGAGGACTGCGTCCGCATCGAGCGCGCCGCCGCCGACCTCGTGGTCATGGAGGCGTACATGTACCGCTTCCACCCCCAGCAGGCGCGGGCCGCCGAGCTGCTGGCCTCGGGCGAGATCGGCGAGCTGCGCGTGGTGCGGTCGGCGTTCGCGTACCCGACCCCGGCCGAGGGCGGCATCCGGTTCGACCCGGCCCTGGGCGGCGGCGCGACGTGGGACGTCGGCTGCTACGCGTTCGACGTGCCGCTGTGGGCGTTCGACACCGTCCCGCGCGCGGTGCGGGCGCGGTTCCACTCGCGCGAGGTGGACCTGGGCGCGGTGGCGACGCTCGACTTCGGCGACGGCCGCTGGGCCGTGCTGGACTACAGCCTGGAGTACGGGCCGCGCGCCGCCTACGAGTTCCAGGGCTCCCGCGGCTCGATCTCCGTGCGCAACGCGTGGACGCGACCCGACGAGGAAGGCCGCATCACGGTCGTCACGCTGGACGGCGTGCGCGACGAGGTCGTGCCCGCGTCCGACGCCTACGCCGACCAGACCGCCGCGTTCGCCGAGGCCGTGCGGGAGAAGGTCACGCCCCTGGTGTCGCTCGCCCACTCGGCGCGCACGGCGCGGGTCGGCGAAGCGCTGGTGCGGTCGGCCGCGACCGGGGCCGAGGTGGACCTGCGGCGGCGGCCGTGACCGTTCCGCGCGGTGGTGCGCGATGCCGAACGTGACTGAGGTAACGGTGCGACGGGTCGTCGCGGTCATTGCCGGGAAGCGCGCGGAATGCGACCGGCGCTTCCGTCCCCGCGTTGGATCGGAGATTGATTCACGTTCCCGCTGAATCGTGGTGTGCTCGCGTTTGCGGGCCGTGCGAGCGGGATCGGCTCGGGCCGCGTCGGCGCTGGTCCGCCGGCATCCGGCGTCGTCGGCGGGGGTGCGGCTGTCCGCAAGGGTGCGGAGCGCCGGGGTGAACGACGTCGGGTGCGGGCGCGCGGCGCGGGATCGTAGCCACCGTTTCCATAATTTTCGTGGGCTGCTCAACGGATAGTCGGCGGATGCGTGAACATCTCCTGCCGCGTTCTCCGGTGGGGTAGGTTGGAACGGCCGCCCGGCACGAACGAGGTGGGGCCGGGAAATCCCCGCAACCCCGCCGCAGTTAGTGGACCCCGAGTAACGACGCGAAGGGGTTGGATGCATGCACCTGGAGATACGTCATGCCAGGGTGGTCACCACCCTTGCCGAGGCCGGCAGCATCTCGAAGGCCGCGGCGAAGCTGTCCCTGCCCCAACCGAGCCTCACCGCCCAATTGAGACGGATCGAGAAGGCGGTCGGGGGAGACCTGTTCGTGCGGTCGGCTTTCGGGATCACCCCGACGCCGCTGGGCGAACGCCTGATCCCGATGCTGGCCGACCTCGCCACCCGGGCCGACGCGGTGGTCGCCGAGGCGTCGTCGCTGTCGTCCGGGATCCTGCGCATCGGCAACGCCGAGTGGACCCCGGTGACGCTGCGGCGTGCCTTGCAGTCGTCGCTGCCCTCGGTCGAGGTGCAGACGGTGACGCTGGACCCGTCGATCGGCGTGGACGCGGTCAGCCGCGGGGAGTTGACCGCGGCGCTCGTGCCGAGCCCGGAGGCGATGGACGGCGTGCGGGACCTGGATCCCTCGCTGGCCAAGGAGATCATCGTCCGCGAGCCGATCTGGCTGGCGCTGCCGCGGGACCACGCGCTCGCGCGCAGGACTACGGTGAGCCGAAGGCACATGATGTCCCTGAGCTGGGTGCACCACGTGCCGGGGCACTGGTTCCACGCGGTCGAGGAACACCTGTTCCGCAAGCTCGACCACCCCACGCCCGAAGTGATGCACTACGCGGGTGGGCACGCCGAGGCGATGAGCTGGGTGCGCGACGCGGGCGCGGCGGCGCTCGCCACGCCCACCGGGTCCACGTCGGACGTGAGCCTGGTGGCGATGACCGAGCCGTTGCGCAGCCGGCTGCTGCTGGTGTGGCGGCCGGGGTCGATCCACCCGAACACCCTGCGGCAGTTGATCGACGCGTTGCGCCGGTACTACTGCGACTACGCCCGCACGATCCCGCGTTACTGGAACTGGATGACCGAACGCCCCACCGACTTCCCGGAGCTGGCCGCGTTCCTGCCCCGGCCGAGCCGGTGGTGGCCCCGCGACTCCGCCGCGGACCAACAACAACCGGGCGTCGGCTCCCGCACCGCCGCCACCTGAGCGTCCACTGGGGATGACGGGCCACCTCGACCGCGGTCGAGGTGGCCTTTGTCTTTCCCCGCCGCCTCGCTTCGACGTGGCACGGGTCTGTTCCTGCGCGCGGGACATGTGCGTCCTGTGCGTGGGACACGCGCGTTCTGAACTTGGGGCACGCACGTTCCTCTGCGTGGAACACGGCGTTCCGAACGTAGGACATGGCTGTTCCGAACGTAGGACACGCGGTGGTCAGCCGGGTGTCAGCGCGGTGTCAGCGGGCCTTGCGAGCCTCGACCCCGGCAGCGGACCGGGCGGGCGAGGAGGACGCGCGAGGCCCCGGCCGCGCCGCCGCCACGGCCCTGACCGAAGGAACCGCATCATGACCGAATCCACCACCGCCACCTCCCGCGAACGGATCGTGGACGCCATCACCACCGTCCTGTCCGAGGTGCTGGCCTACGAGCTGCCGGAGGTGACCGAGGGCTCCCGGCTGCTCGACGACCTCGGCCTCGACTCGACCGGCGTCTACGAGCTGCTGATGGAGCTGGAGGAGGCGCTGGAGGTGGAGTTCGACACCGACAACCTGGAGCGCGCCCACTTCGAGACGGTGCGGTCCCTGACCGACTTCGTCGCCGCGGAGATGGACCGCTGACCGCGCACGGGGCGTCGCCCCTCGTGGGAGCGCCCGGCGACATGACGACGACCGCGGTGGGGGTCCGGTGACGACGTCGGTGCGGTTGGGGGCGGAGGAGCTGGCGCGCTGCCACCGGGTGGCGCGGGAGGAAGGGCCGGCCCCCGCGTTGGCCCTGCTCGGGTCGCTCGTGCTGCCGGGTTCCCTGCCGGCCGGCCCCGGCGGGCACGCGCTCGTGCCGCAGGAGGTCGCCGCGTCGGCGGACCGGGTCTGGGTGGACGGGACGGTCGTGGCGCGGCCGTTGTCGGACGAGTCCACTGTGGATATGATCGACCTCCCCGGTGGCGCGGTCGTGCTCCTGCGGGGTTTGGGTACACGATCGGGTGAAGTCGGCCCGAAAATGTACGGAAACGCTGTTACCGATCCTCGGTTGAGAGCAGCGGACCCCGAGACCAGCCCCGGCACGTCCGACCAGCGAGCCGCCTGGGCACTGGGACTGGTGTGGCTGCGGCTCGGGCTGTCGGAGGCGTTGCGCGAGACCTGCGTGCGACACCTGAACGGCAGGCGCGTCGGGGCCACCACGCTGTTGCAGCAGCAGGTGGTGAAGTCGACCGTCGCCGACGGGTTGATCGAGCACCTCGAGGTGCGCGCGGTGCTGACCGGCGTGGCGGCGGGCGGCCTGCCGGGCGTGGTCCTGGCCCACCTGCACGCCCGCATCACCGCCGCGGACCGGTGGCTGGTGAGCCTGCTGGGCGCGGGCGGGTACCTGGCCGGCGGGCCCGGCCAGGTGGCGCACGTGTCGGAGCTGCTGGCCGAGGCGTACGTCGCCGCCGACGCGGACGGCGACCGGAACGACGCCGAGCCCCGTGCCGACGCCGAGCCCCGTGCCGATGACGGAACACGTGCCGACGGGACCGGTGCCGCCGCGAGGACCCGTGCCGACGAGAGGATCCGTGCCGCCGAGGGGGTCGGGCCTGGCGTTGGGGGCGAAGTTGATCACCACGACGGCCGCGTGGCCAAGCCCGGAAGGCCACGGCTCGGCGGCGGTGCGGGGTGGGGTGGTGGCGAGCGACGCGTTGGGCGCGAGGTGGAGGGTGGGTCGGGCCGTGGATGGTCCGGGGGTGGGGAGGCGTGAGCGCGGTGGAGGGGAGGCTCGTTGCGTTGCGGGAGCAGGTGCGTGAGTGGGGGGTGGATTTTCGCCGGCTCGGGCTCGCGCTCGATCGTGACCCCGAGCTGATCCGCGCCCACCTCGACCTGCCCGCCGTCCGGTACCTCGCCACCATGGGCGTCCCGCCGGAGTACGGGAACCTGCCCGAACCCGTTGCGGGCACCCGGTGTTACGGCACCCGGGCACTCGAACGGGCGATCATCTTGGAGGAGTTGGCCTTTGCCGACGTCGGCATGCTGGTCGCCTCGCCCGGTCCGTTGCTGGTCGGGGTGCTCATCGACCTGCTCGCCGACCGCGAGCAGAAGGAGTGGTTCTACGGCCGGCTGCTCGCCGAACCGCTGTGGACGTTCTTCGCGCTCGCCGAACCGGACGGCGGCACCGGCACCGGCACCAGTGGGACCGCGGCGAACTCGGGCACCACGTTGACGCAGGTCGGCGGCGATGTGCGGCTGTCCGGGGAGAAGCGGTACGTCGTCAACGCCTGCCGGGCACGGCTCGGGGTCGTCTTCGCGCGGGTCGGGTCCGGGATGCTCGGTGTCAACGCCGTCCTCGTGGAGACCCCCACGCCCGGCTTCTCGGCGACCCCGCTGGAGAGCATCGGCCTGCGCGGCGCGCGGATCGGGGCCATCACGATGGACGACGTGCACGTGCCGGCCGCGCGGTTGGTCGGACGGCACCTCCCGCCGGCGCAGCGTGGCACGTGGGCGTCCGTGCAGACGTTCAACCTGCTCCGGCCCGCTGTCGCGGCGATCGCGCTGGGCATCGCGCGGGCGGCGCACGAGTACGTCGTGGACCACCGCACGACGTTGCGGCGCGACGAGCGCGACCGGCTGGACGAGCTGGGTCGGCGCGTCACGGCGGCCCGAGCCCTGGTGCACCTGGCCGCCCGCGCGGTGGACGCCCGCACCTCCGACGGCCACCTGGCGTCGGCGGCGCAGGCCCGCGCGTGCCGGTTGGCCGTCGACGCCACCCGCGCGGCGTGCGGGTTCTTCGGCGTCGGGGCGCGCTTCGACCACCCGCTCCTCGACAAGTTGGTGCGCGACGCGCGTGGGTTGGAGGTGGTCGAGGGCACGGCGAAGCTGAACCTGTTCCAGGGCCTGTTCACCGGGAGGCTGGACCGGGACGACCCGTTCCGGGTGGGCGTCGGCTCGCCGCGCTGAACTCCACCGCGCTGGCACCTACCGCGCCGAACTCCGCCGCGCCGAACTCCGCCGTGCCGGACCTCACCGCGCCGGACCCCGCTGCGTTGGCCGCCGCTGCGTTGGCCGCCGCCGCGTCGGCCCTTGCCGCGCTGAACTCCGCTGCGTCGAACTCCGCCGTGCCGGCCCTCGCCGCGCTGGACCGCACGGCGCTGAAGCCGGCGAACCACCGGGTCACGTCGGCCGCCGACCGCAGTCGCACCCACGGCACCCCGGCCCGGGCCAGCCTGTCCGGGTACTCGGCGTGGTGCCTGCGCCGCGCCCGCACCGCCCACGCCACCACCGAATCCCGGCCGACCAGGTGGTCGAGCCGTTCCCGGTTGCCGTTCCACAGCGGGGTCCGGCGCGCGATCCGGACCGCGCTGCGGCGCAGCAGCCGCGGCACGACCACCCACAGCGGCGGGTCCAGCCACACGATCAGGTCGGCCCGGTGCCACAGCACGTCCGCGGTCACGGCGGCCAGGTTGCCGTCGACCACCCACGCCGGACCCTCGGTGGCCGCCGCGACCCGCGCCCGGATCTCCTCCGCCGGCGGTGTCGTCCAGCCCGGCCCGTGCTGGAACGCGTCCAGCTCGACGTGCGGTCCGCCCACCACCCGCGCCACCGCGCGGGACAACGTCGACTTGCCCGCGCCGCTCGTCCCCGGCACGACGATCCGGCGCACCGACCACCCGTCCACGGCACCACTCGACCACACCGCCGCACCGCCGTCCAGCGTGATTCAGCGACCCGCGCCGGCGTGCAGGCGGGTGAGCGCGGCGGCCGCGGCGAAACCGAGGACCGGGTCCGGGCGGTCCGACAGCAGGCTCGCGTACAGCGGCCGGTAGTGCGCGACCTTGCGCGGCGTCCGGCCGTCGTCGCCGTGCTCGGCCAGCAGTTCGTCGCCGCGCCACGCGAATCCCGTCATCGCCGTGTGGTCGAGCCAGACCTCCACGTCGCCGCACGTCACCGTGCTCGACTTGCTGCTGGCCCCGGTGCGCCAACTGGTGTGCAGCCGGGCCGTGCCGACCGCGCCGCGCGACCGGAACGACACCACGGCCCAGCAGCTCGCGCCCTCGTCGCGCAGCGACCGCACCGCCGTGACGTCCACCAGCCGCGACAGCACGGTGAGCTGGTTGATGCCCGAGTCCGCCCACGCCGAGGCGTAGGTGGCGAACGCCTGCTCGCCCTTGAGCGCGTACGGGTCGCGGAACGCCGACGTGATCGCGGTGACCGGTCCCCACTCCGGGTGCGCGGCCAGCAGCTCGGCGGCCCACACCACCTCCGGCGAGAACGCGAAGTGGTGCGCGGTGAACAGCCGGTCCGGCCCGAGCCCGCCCAGCACGTCCAGCGACGCCGGGTCGAGCACGAGCGGCTTCTCCACCAGCACCCTCGCGCCCGAGCCGGTCAGCGCCTCCGCCGCGAGGTCCGCGTGCGTGTCGGTCGGCGTCGCGATCACCACCAGGTCCGGCCGGTGCTCGGCGAGCGCGCCGGCGAGGTCCCGGTGGTGCGGGGGCGTCGTGCCGCGGAACGCGGTCGGCCCGGCGTGCGGGTCCGCGGTGAACACCAGGTCCACATCGGACCGTTCCGCCAGCACCTCCAGGTGCGTGCGGGCGATCGTGCCCACCCCCACCAGCCCCACCCGCGTCTTCTCCACCCCGCGAGTATCCACGATGGACGGCGGGCGGGAACTATGCGATTCCTATATCCCGGTCGTCAGCGCCGTGTCAGCGGCTCGTCAGCCGTGCTCGCGACCATGGGTGCGATCGCTGCCCGAACGGGTCGGCGCTGCTAGCACACCCGCTCCAGAAAGGGACGGTAACGTGGCACCTGCCTTCGCGGTGATTTCCGGCGCTCAGGTGGACCAGGTCGTGCGCGGCCGGGAGAAGCACGTCGTCGAACTCGTCGAGGCCGCCTACCGGTGGCACGGTGAAGGCGACACGGTCAACCCGCCGTCCTACTTCCTGCGGTTCCCCGACGACCCGTCGTCGCGGATCATCGCGCTGCCCGCGTCGATCGGCGGCGACGTCGGCGTGCACGGCGTGAAGTGGATCTCCAGCTTCCCCGCGAACGTCGCCGCGGGCCTGCCGCGCGCGTCCGCCGTGCTGATCCTCAACGACCGCGAGACCGGCTACCCGATCGCCTGCCTGGAGAGCTCCATCGTCAGCGCGGTGCGCACCGCCGCGTCGGCGGCCCTGGCCGCCGACTGGCTCAGCCGCCACCGGGACCGGCCGACCCGGGTCGGGTTCGTCGGCACGGGCCTCATCGCCCGCTACATCCACACCTACCTGGCCGGCACCGGGTGGACCTTCGACGAGGTCGGCGTGCACGACCTGAGCGCCGAGTCCGCGCACGGGTTCCGCGGGTACGCCGAGAGCACCGGCGACACCGTGACGGTCCACGACAGCGCCGAGTCCCTGATCCGGTCGAGCGACCTGGTGGTGTTCGCCACCGTGGCGGGCACGCCGCACGTCTCCGACCCCGGTTGGTTCGACCACAACCCGCTCGTGCTGCACGTGTCGCTGCGCGACCTGTCACCCGAGGTGATCCTCGCCTCCACCAACGTGGTGGACGACGTGGAGCACTGCCTGAAGGCCAACACCTCGCCGCACCTGGCCGAGCAGCTCACCGGCGGCCGGGACTTCCTGTCCGGCACGCTGCACGACGTCATGACCGGCGCGGTGACGCCACCGGCGGACCGGCCGCTGGTGTTCTCCCCGTTCGGGCTCGGCGTGCTGGACCTGGCGGTCGGCAAGCACGTCTACGACGAGGTGTCGCGGGCGGGCGAGCTGGCCGTGGTCCCGGACTTCTTCTTCGACCTCGACCGCCACGGCAAGCGGTGAACCGTCTGACCGTGCACCTCGCCTAGGAGTCGGCGCATGCCAGTCATATCGACGCCCCAGGAGTTCAACGTGGACGACCTCTACGTGGACCTCCGGCGGATCTCGGGCCACCCGCTGTACCTCAAGTGCGAAGGGTTCAACTTCGCCGGGTCCATCAAGCTCAAGGCGGCGAACGAGATGGTGTCGGCCGCCGTGCGCGACGGGACGCTGCGCGAGGGCTCCACCCTGGTGGAGAGCTCGTCGGGCAACCTCGGCGTGGCGCTGGCCCTGGTGGCGGCCAGCCGCGGCTACCGGTTCGTGTGCGTCACCGACCCGCGCTGCAACCTCGCCACCCGGCAGCTGATGGAGGCGCTGGGCGCGCGGGTGCACGTGATCACCGAGCCCGACCCGGAGACCGGGTACCTCGGCGCGCGCATCCGCCACGTCCGGCGGCTGTGCGAGAACGACGACCACGTGTGGCTCAACCAGTACGCCAACCCGGCGAACTGGGTGGCGCACCACCGCAGCACCGGCCCGGAGATCCTCAGGAGCTTCCCCGACGTGGACGTGGTGTTCATCGGCGCGGGCAGCACGGGCACGCTGATGGGCTGCGCGCGGTTCTTCCGGGAGCACAAGCCGTCGGTGCGGGTCGTGGCGGTCGACGCGGTCGGCTCCGTCACCTTCGGCACGCCCGCGCAGCCGCGGATGGTGCCGGGCCTGGGCACCAGCGTCCGGCCGCCGCTGCTGGACGAGTCGTTCGTGGACGAGGTGCTGCACGTCGCCGAGCGCGACACCGTGCGCGCGTGCCGGGAGCTGCTGCGGCACGGGTTCCTGTTCGGCGGCTCGACCGGCACGGTGCTGTCCGGCGCGACGGACTGGCTGACGCGCAACCGGCCCGGCGGGGACGTGACCGCGGTCGCGATCGCGCCGGACCTCGGCGACCGCTACCTGGACACCGTCTACCACGACCAGTGGGTGGCGGACATCTACGGCGCGGACCTGCTCGGCGACCCGCTCGACCCGTTGGGCCCGCTCGACGCGGTCGATCCGGCGACGTTCGCGCGGAGGGCGCCGTGACCGCGGGCCGGGGGTAGCCGGGACCGGCCGGACGACCCGACGCAGTCGGTCCGGCCAGGTGCCGGAGTCGCCGGCGCGCCGCCGCCGCGCCGGACCCCGGCCGGCCCGGGGCGTGACCATGGGGCCACCGCGGTAGGTCCCGATCCGCCCGAGGCGCACGGAGAGCCGAATGACGAATCCCCTGGACGACAAGGAAAGCGTGGCCGGCGCGAGCCGGCCCGTCGCGGCGCGCGGGGGTCGCGCGAACCCCTCGCGCGTCCCCGGCTCCGCGGCCCGTCCCCACGCCTTCCGGCCTTCGGGGGCGGGACGGTGATCGACGTGGTGGTGCGCGTCGGGCACGTGGCCGTCGTCCTGGCGGTCGTGCTCGTCGCGGCGTGCCTGGGGAGGGCCGCGGCCCGCGCGGCGCGGCAGCCCGAGGTCGTCGGCGAGATCCTGGCGGGCGTCCTGGTGGTGCCCGCGGTGCTCGCGGTCGGCGGCGCGCCGACCCTGGCGGCCGTGCTGCCGGCCGACGTGGTCGGTCCGCTGAAGGTGGTCGGGCAGGTCGGCCTGGTGCTGTTCCTGGTCGGGGTGGCGCACGAGCTGCGGCACGGCGGCACGGTCACCGGGGCCCGCGCGGCCGGGTGGGTGACCGCGGGGTCGTTCGTGCCCGCCCTGGTCACCGGTCTGGTCATGGCCGCGTGGGTCGTGTGGGCCGCCGACGCCGGCGTGCGCGGCGACGCGCCGACACCCGCGCTCGTGCTGATGGTCGCGGTCGCGTTGAGCGTCACCGCGGTCCCCGTGCTGGCCCGGCTGCTGGAGGACCGGGGCATGGTGGACACCCCCGCCGGCAAGCTGGCCATGACCGCGGCCGTGGTCGCCGACGCGGCGGCGTGGGTGCTGCTGGTGCTGGCCATCGGCGTCTCCGGTGGCGTCGTGGTGTCGTTGGCCCTCGTGGCGGTCGGCGTCGGGCTGACCGCGGCCGGCCGCGTCCTGCTGCGCGGCCGGATCCCGACGCTCGCCGCGCAGCGCCACCCGCGCGTCACGGGGGTGGCCGTCTCGGCGGTGGCGCTGCTGGTGGCGTTCCAGTTCGAGCACTGGGGCCTGACCGCCGTGTTCGGCGCGTTCGCGGTCGGCCTCGCGCTGCCCGGCGGCGCGTGGCGGGAGGCCGTGCGCCCCGCGATGGCGCTGGGCAGGCTGCTGGTGCCGGTGTTCTTCGTGGTGGCGGGCATGGGCGTGGCCCACGCGCCGCACGGCTCGGTGCCGTGGGCGGCCATCCTGCTCGCCACCGGGCTCGCCGTCGTCGGCAAGGTCGGCGGCGGCTACCTCGGCGGGCGGCTGGCCGGGGTCGACCGCCGCACCGCGGTGACGGTCGGGGTGCTGGTGAACACCCGCGGCCTGACCGAGATCGTGGTGCTCCAGGCCGGCTACAGCGCCGGCCTGCTCTCCGTGGAGCTGTTCCTGGCCCTCGTGGTGATGGCGTTGGCGACCACGGCCATGACCGGCCCGCTGCTCTCCCTCGTCGAACGCACCGCCGCCCCCGCGCCGGTGCCCGTCCCCGGACTGCCCAGGAGCACCCCATGACCTCGTCACCGCCGACGCGGCCCGCACCCGCCACCAGCGGATCCACGGCGAAATCGCTGCCCGGGACCGCGAGGACGGCGACGGCCGCAGCCGCTCCGGGCAACGCGCGCCGGGCAGTCGCCGGATCCGCCTTACCGGCAGTCGGCGACCCCGCGATCGCCCCGGCGGCCCCTGCCGCCGCGGCGGTCCGCCACTAGCCTCGACCACGTGGCCCGGTTCTCGCCCGTCATCGCCAGGCACGTGCCGGAGGGCTTCGACCTGTGGCCGGTGTCCGGCGGTGGCGACACCTGGCTGCGCCTCGACGGCACGGCGGGCCCGGACGACGTCGGCACGGCCCTCTGCACGCTGTACCTGCACAGCGGTGGCGGGGAGGCGCGCACGGCGGCCGACGCGGTCCACGAGCTGATCGGCTTCGACACCCTGTTCGGGTCCGGCGGCCTGCTGCTGGAGGGCGGCGACGGCGTGCGCGTCGAACCCCGCGGCGGCGAGCTGTTCGAGTGGCGGGACTGGGTGAACGCGCTGCACCGCGCGCCGGTCGACCTCGGCCGGCCGCCCGCGCCGTGGGTGGAGTACGTCGGCGACGTCATCCGCGTGTGGGCGGACCGGGGGCGCGACGTGCCGCACGTGGACCTGTCGCGCGGCGCGCTGCCGGCGATGCTCAGGGCCGCGCAGCGCGACCTGGCCGACTTCCTCGGCCCGCTGCGGCGCTGGGCCGGCGTCCACTCGCCGCGCCAGGTGGAACTCCTGGTCGCGAGCGTGGACGCCGGCCTGCAGATCACCGAGCCGCTGCCGCTGTAGCCGCGGCCACCGCACGCGGCCCCGGCCCGCCGGGCCGGCCGGTGGTCACCGCACGCGGCCGGCTTGTCAGTCGGCCACTACCGCGCGGCCCGACTTGTCCGGTCGGCCGGTCGCCACCGCACGCAGTCGCGGTCCGTCGGGTCGGCCGGTCACCACCGCACGCGGCCCGGCTCGTCGGGTCGGTCGCTACCGCACGCAGTCGCGGTCCGTCGGGGCGGTCGTGGCGGTCTCCGAGGCGGGCGCGGTGACGGTGAACCCGCCGCTGGGCTCGCCGGTCGCGCCGTCGGCGAAGAACTCCGCCGCGAACGCCCGTACCGCCGCCGGGTCGACCAGCCTGGCCGCGCCGCCGTCGACCTCCGGGCCGAGCGGGATGATCGCGGTCCGCACGGTCGAGGTGAGCCGCCCGACGAACTCCGGCAGCCGCAGGTCCGGGTCGGTGCGCACGGTGGACGCCGCCGCCGCGGCGAGGCGGGCCACCAGCGCCGGGTCGCCCGCGCCGATCACCTTCGCCGCCAGGGCTTCCAGGAACACCTGCTGCCGCACGACCCGGTCCAGGTCGCCGTTGGGCAGCCCGGCGCGCTGCCGCAGGAACGCGGCCGCCTGCTCTCCCGCCACCGTGACCGGCCCGGACGGCAGGTCCACACCGGACAGCGGGTCGCGGGCGGGCTGCCGCAGGCACAGGTCCACGCCGCCGACCGCGTCGGACAGGGCGGCGAACCCGGCCGCGTCCACCTCGGCGTAGTGGTCCACCCGCACCCCGGTCAGCGACCCGACCTCGCGCGCCAGCGCCTCCGCGCCCGCCCGCTCGCCCCCGGTCCGCGCGTCGGCGTAGACCGAGGTCAGCCGGCCCCGGCCGCCGCCGGGCAGGTCGACCACCGAGTCCCGGGGCAGCCAGACCGCGGCGACCGGGGTGTCCGGGGCGACCCGCACCAGCACGATCGAGTCGGCGCCGCCCGCGCCGTCGGCGCCGATCAGCAGCACGGTCCGCGCGACCGGCGTCGTGGGCGCGACCTGGTCGGCGGGCGGAGCCGAGGCGGTCCGGTCCACGGTGAGCGGCACGACGACCGCGACGGCCGCGGCGGCGACGGTCAGGCCGGCCGCGGCGAACAACGCGAACGGCCGCCGCCGCGCCCGCCCGCGCCGCAGGTTCGCGAGCACCACGCGGTGGTCGACGGCCTGGGCGGCCTCGGCCGCGATGGCCTCCCGGATCAGCGCTTCCTGCTCGGTCACCGCAGCACCTCCGACGGCGTGTTCTTCTCGTGCACCCGCAACGTCCGCAGCGCGCGGGAGATGTGGCTGCGCACCGTGCCCTCCGCGCAGCCGAGGACGGCGGCGATCTCGGCGTCCGTGCTGTCCTCGTAGTAGCGCAGCACGAGCGCCGCCCGCTGCTTGCGCGGCAGCACCGCGATCCGGGCGCGCATCGCGTCCCGTTCCGCGTGCCGGTCCGCCGGGTCGGCGACGACCGGCCCCACCTCGTCCAGCGCCGCGTGCGTCGAGGACACGTCCCGCGCCGCGCGGCGGCGACGCCACGACAGGTACTCGTTGGTCACCATCCGCTTGACGTAGAGGTACGGCGCGTCCACCGCGCCGATCCGCCCCCACCGCTGCCGGGCGCGCAGCAGCACGTCCTGCACGATGTCCTGGGCGAGGTGCCTGTCACACGTCAACGCCGTGGCGTAGCGCAATAGTCGATCAAGACGTTCGGTGACGAACTGGTCGTAGTCGTCGTCCGGCACGTCGCCCCCTTCTGCCGCAGTCGGTCTGTCCGTTGCGGACGGGAAACCCCCCGGAGGACGTGCCACGTTGAGTCCGGTGCGTGTGATCTGCGGCACAGCGGCCCGGTTCTTGATCGTGCCGACCAGGCCACATCGCATGGCTGGACGGCGGCCCGACGAGGTAGCTTCGGCACCGTCCGCGCACCAGCCCTGGGGAGCACATGCGATTCCTGTTCCGCCCACCCGCCACCGAGGCCGGCGGGCTGCTCGCCCTGCCGTGGGCGCAGCCCCTGGAGGAGTGGGACGACAAGCTGCTGCTGAACGTCCCGCAGCGGGGCATCTCGCGGCACGTCGTGCGGTTCGTGGCCAGCGAGGGCCGCGTGTACGCGCTCAAGGAGATCGCCGAGTCGCTGGCCCGGCACGAGTACGCCGTGCTCGGGGAGCTGGAGCGCGAGGGCATGCCGTCGGTGTCGGTGCTCGGCCTGTGCGTCGACCGGCCCGACGACCAGCAGGCCATCCTGGTCACCCGCTACCTCGACCACTCCATGTCCTACCGCTACCTGTTCTCCAGCCCGCGCGGCGAGCACTCGGCCGAGCGCCTGGTGGACACGCTGGTCTCGCTGCTCGTGCGGCTGCACCTGTCGGGCACGTTCTGGGGCGACTGCTCGCTGTCGAACACCCTGTTCCGGCTGGACGCGGGCAACCTGGCCGCCTACCTGGTCGACGCCGAGACCGTGGAGCGCCACCCGCAGCTGTCCGACGGCCAGCGCACCTACGACGTGGACCTGGCGCGCGAGCGCATCGGCGGCGAGCTGATGGACCTGGAGGCGGGTGGCCTGCTGCCGCCCGACATCGACCCGGTCGAGGTGGCCGACAGCGTGCCCCGGCGGTACGCCGCGCTGTGGGAGGAGGTGACCCGGGAGGAGTTCTTCCGGCTCGACGAGCAGCGCTATCGGGTCGCCGAACGCCTGCGCAGGCTCAACGACCTGGGCTTCGACGTCGGCGAGGTCGAGCTGGTCACCTCCGACAGCGGCGCGCGGCTGCGGGTGGACGTCCGGGTCGCCGAGATCGGCCAGAGCCGCCGGGAGCTGTTCAAGCTCACCGGCCTGGAAGTGCAGGAGGGGCAGGCGCGGCGGCTGCTCAACGACCTGCGCTCGTTCCGCGCGTACCTGGAGCAGCGCGACGGCGCGCCGGTGCCGGAGACCACCGCCGGGCACCTGTGGCGCAACGAGGTCTACGACCCGGTCGTCGCCGCCGTGCCGCCCGACCTGCTGGGCGTGCTCGCGCCGGCCGAGCTGTTCCACGAGGTGCTGGTGCACCGCTGGTTCCTGTCCGAGCACGCGGGGCGCGACGTCGGCACCACGGCCGCGCTGCGCTCGTACCTGGCCACCGTGTTGCCGGACCGGGAGGCGTCCGATCGGGAGGCCGCGGACCGGGAGGCGGCGGACCGGGAGGACGAGCTGGACGCGTTCTGACGTCCGGGTGGGCCTAGATTGACCGGCATGGTCTTCGGGATCGCGGCGATCGTGCCCGCGCTGTTCTTCGTAATCGGCATGATCCGGGACCGGCGGCGGCTGGGCAACGCGGTGTGGCTCGGCGTCACGCTGGTGCTCCTGCTGCTGTGGCTGGTGTTCCGGGCCTCCGCGCTCGGCGGGTGGGCCGCGGCCCTGGTCGGCTACGCGATCGCGGCCGTGCTGCTCGGCCTGGGGTTCGTCCTGCCGGTCGCGCTGATCGCCAACGGCGTGCTGATGCTGCGCCGGGAGGGTTTCAGCCCGGCCAACGTGCTGTCGCTGCTCGCCGGGCTCGCGATCGTCGGCGTGGTGGCCGCGTTCTGGCTCGCCACCGCCCGCACCGGTCCCGTGGTGGACGCCGTGATCGGGTCGCTGCTGGTCGTCGCGGCCTACGTCGCGTTCCTGTTCGTCAGCCTGCTGCTGTACTCGATCGTCTACGGCAGCGTCGGCCGCCGGACGGGTTTCGACGCCGTGGTCGTGCTGGGCGCGGGCCTGATCGGCGACCGCGTGCCGCCCCTGCTCGCGTCCCGGCTGGACCGCGGCGTGCACCTGTACCGCCGCGAGGTGGCCGCCGGCCGCACGCCGCTGGTCGTCGTCTCCGGCGGGCAGGGGCCGGGGGAGGCCGTGTCGGAGGCGGCGGCGATGCGGGAGTACCTGCTGGGCCGGGGCGTGCCGGACGAGCTGATCGTCGTGGAGGACCGGTCCACGACGACCGAGCAGAACCTGGCCTACAGCGCGGAACTGCTGCGCGCCCGCGAGTGGACCGGGCGGGCGGTCGCGGTGACCAACAACTTCCACGTGTTCCGCGCCGCCGTGCTGGCGCGGCGGCTCCGGCTGCGGATGCAGATCATCGGCGCGCCCACGGCGTGGTACTTCCTGCCCAGCGCGTTCCTGCGCGAGTTCGCCGCGCTGCTCACCCACAACCCGATCGCGCACACCGCGACGTGCGGCGCGCTGGTGGCGCTGCACCTTGTGCTGACGCTGTCCTGACCGGACGTCCGGTCACGCCCCGGGTGCGGCCGCCCCCCACCCCGGCCGGACCCGCCGCGGACCCAGGCCGGCGTCGCCGCGGACCCGGTCCGGACGCCGACGGACGTCAGAGGTGCTCGGCGAACCACGACGCGATCAGGTCCACGGTCGCTTCGAGGCCCGCCCGGTCGATGCCGTGCCCGACGCCGGGGTGCAGCACCAGCCGCGCCGGTTTGCCCAGCTCGCGCAGCCTGCGGTACATCCGCTCGGACTCCTCGGGGCGCACGTTCGCGTCGTTCTCCCCGTGCATGATCAGCACCGGCGCCCGCAGCCGGTGCGCGTTCCCCAACGGGCTGCGCGCGGTGAGCCGCGCGACGTCGTCCGGGTCGTCCGGGTCGCCGATCCAGTCGACCGCCCGCTTGCGCCACGTCGGCGGGAAGCCGCGGATGTCGTTGAGCAGGTCCGACGGCCCGCACTCGCTCACCCCGGCCCGCCACAGGTGCGGCAGCAGGGTCAGGCACGCCAGCGTGGCGAAACCGCCGTAGGACGCGCCGTGCACGCCCAGCCGCGCCGTGTCCACCCACGGCACGTCGTCCAGCGCCCGGACCAGGGCCTCCACGTCGGCCAGGTCGCCACCGCCCCAGTCGCGGTAGATGGCCCGCTGGTACCGCATCCCGTAACCGGACGACCCGCGGACGTTGGGCGCGAGCACCCCGATCCCGCGCGCCAGCAGGGACTGCACGAGCGGGTCGAACACCGGCAGCGCCTGCACCTCCGGTCCACCGTGGATGGTCACCACCACCGGCGCGGGCTCGTCCGCGCTCGCCGACGGCGGCCGGTAGAGCAGGCCCGGCACGGTGAACCCGTCGCCGTTGACCGCGCGCACCGGGGTCGGCGGCACGATCGCGCCGGGCAGCCGCGCGCCGGCGTCGGTGAGCCGGCGCGCCTCGTCGCGGTCCAAGTCCACCAGGTACAGGTCGGTGGCCGCGTCCGGCCGGCCGAGCTGCACCAGCAGTTCGCCGGACGCGGTGAACCGCGGCGCGAACCCGCCCAGGCCGAACTCCGTCACCGCGACACCGCGCGGCAGCGCCGTCACGTCGACGGGCGGACCGCCCTTCTCCGCCCACCGCAGCCGGGTGTACCCGTCCTCGTTGACGCCCCACGCCAGCCGCGTGCCGTCCGGGGACAGCGCCGCGCCCTCCACATCGGACTCCGGCGCGTCGAGCCACGTCAGCCCGCCGTCCAGGGACAGCGCGGCCAGCCCGAGGAAGTCGCGGCCCTGCGTGGTGCACAGGTAGACGCCGGACGAGTCCGGCAGCCACGCCACCGGGTGGTACTTCGCCGGACCGTCGTGCGGGGTGAGCAGGCGGACCGAGTCGTCGGCCAGGTCGCACACGAACAGGTCCTGCTCGGTCTGCTGGTGCAGCCGCAGCACGAGCAACAGCCGCGAGTCGGGGGAGAAGCCCATCGGCAGGTACCGGTCGTCGCCGCGCAGCACGATCCGCTCCCCGCCCGTGCGCAGGTCGCGCACCAGCACGTCGAACACCTCGGGGTCACGGGCGTTGGAGGCGTAGGCGAGCAGCGTGCCGTCGGCGTTGTAGGGCTGCCCGAGCCGGGAGTGCGGGGTGCCGATCTCGCACCGCACGCCCTCCTCGGCGACCAGCCACCACACCTCGCCGGTCACCGGGTCGACCTCGGCGAGCCGGTGGTCCTCGCGGCCGTCGAGGTCGGTCAGCACCAGCAGCCGCGCGCCGTCCGGTCGCCACAGGCACCGGACCACCGAGCCGGGCACCTCCACGTGCCGCGCCGTCCCGCCCAGCGGCAGCACCCACGGCTGCGGCCGCCCGGACGCGTCGCCCAGGTACGCGACGGCCCCGCCGTCGGGCCTCGGTTCCGCGCCGAACAGCCAGTCGAAGTCGGTCCAGCCCATCGCCCCCACCTCCGCCACCCGACTGATTTCACAAACTGCAATCGGTAACAGTCAACCAAACCGCTGTCCGGCGTGGCAAGCGCGGGTGGGTTAGCCTCTGCGGCGTGCCGGCCGTGCCCGATCACCCCGCCCGCGACGCCACGGTGGAGGAGCTGAAGGCCCTCGCGCACCCGTTGCGGTGGCGGATCCTGCGGTTGTGCTGGGACCGCGCGCTGACCAACAAGGAGCTGTCGGACCGGCTGGGCGTCGCGCCGGCGACCGTGCTGCGGCACGTGCGGGCGTTGGTGAAGACCGGCTTCCTGACCGCCGAACCGGTGCGCAGCGGCACGCGGGGCGCGCTGGAACGGCCCTACCGCTCGACCGGCCGCACGTGGCGGCTCGGCCTGGTCGACGTCGAGGGCGAGGGCCTGGCGCACCGGGTGGACCTGGCGCTGATCGCCGCGCACCGCGCGGAGGTGCTGGAGGCGGGCCCGGACGCCGTCCGCGAGACCGCCCGCGGGGTGCTGCGCCTCGGCGCGGCGTCCCAGCAGGAGCTGAACGCCAGGATGCTGGCGCTGATCACCGAGTTCGTCGAGCGCGACGAGCCGGACGGCGAGCCGTTGAGCTACCTGTGGTCCCTGGCGGCCCGCCGCGAAGGGTGATCCGGCCGACCCGCAGCCCCGACGGCCCTGGGCCGACTTTTGCGTACCGGTCCGCCGGCGCGGCCCGTTCGATGCAGGGAGCGCACAACCACTCGGCGAGGAGTCCGGAATGCCCCTGATCGGTCGAAGGTCCCTGTCCGCGGTCGTCGTGGCCGCCGCCCTGGCCGTGCTCGCGCCGTCCCCGGCGTCCGCGGCCCCGTACGACCCCTACACCGACACGAACCCGCAGACCACGGGCTGCGCCGCCGACGCCGTGACCATCGCGTCGCGGGACATCAAGAGCCCGCAGGCGGTCCACGGGCTGATGGAGGTCCGCTACTCGCCCACGTGCGGCACGAACTGGGTGCGGGCGACGGTCTACGTCACGCAGCCCACCGGCACGGTCGTGAAGGGGATCCGCCGCCCCTCCAGCCAACCGGACGGGCACGGCGGCTGGCTCGGCTTCTACGAGCAGCGCGAGTCCGACCCGGCGGTCGGCGCCACGTTCGGCATGCAGGTCTACGCGCCCGGCAGCACGTGCGTCTTCGCCATGGCCGAGATCCGCGACAGCACCGGCCAGGTCGTCGCCTCCACCGGCACGTCGGTCCCGTACTACGACCCCTGGGTCCCGTTCTGCTGAGTTCCCGCCGGACCCGGTGCGGGGTTCCCCCGCGCCGGGCTCACGCGGCATCCGCCAACCCCGGGCTCACGGGGCGTCGGCCAACCCCGGGCTCACGGGGCGTCGGCCAACCCCGGGCTCACGGGGCGTCGGCCAACCCCGGGCTCACGGGGCGTCGGCCAACCCCGGGCTCAC